>CAZGSF010000067.1:0-11104 GCA_964528145.1 uncultured Lachnospiraceae bacterium
AAGCATATCTCAAAAGTTCCCTCGCACATTGCGTTGCATACCCTTGATTACGATAGTTTTCATCTAGCATATAAAACAACACCGTTTTTCCTTCTTCCGCTTTACCATCCAAACCACACCAACCTATAATAATCTTCGGTGCTTGTTTTCGAAATACCCCCAAACACAAATGATTAATTTCTTTCGGTCGATTACTTTTTCTATTGTTTTCCATATTTTCCAATGCTTTATGTGCTTCTTCGATTGTTGTTTCATTAGGATACATCCACATTCGTGCCACTTCTTCAATATCTTCCGGTGTTACAGTTCGTAATATTAAATCATTTGTCAACAATTCTATTTGTGCCATTTTACACTACCTCTATTATTCTTCGCATTTCATCAACAATTTCTTGAACACTTTTGTTATCGGTATTGATAACATAATCACCCTCATGCGGCGGTAAATGAAGGAAATAGAACGAACATTCATTTTTATCTCCACGTTTTTTATGCCGAGCCAGCAAAGTCTCTTCTGAACATGTCAATGTGAATCCAATTACTTTATAATTTTTCGCTGTAATATCATTTAAAATTGCTTCACGAATATCTTTATTTACAACGACTACCGACGTAAAAAACACATAGTCAAACTTAGAATTCAAATAGGTAGATAATGCAAAAGACATTGTTTTATCACCATTTCGCAATCGTGGGTCCTGAACAGAAAAAGGATTAACACACCATGCCCAATCTCCGTCAAAAAATGCACTATTTTCATATGATTCAAAAAGTTTTTGTGATACAGTTGTCTTTCCTACACATGGAGAACCTGTAACGATAATTAATTTTTGCATCTTGTACCTCACACATCACTAATTACATAAATTATTTCAAGCCATATATTCATCCTTAATTTGACTGCCGGGCTTCTTTATCAGATTAAAAACAACAAAAACAAACGAAAGTATTATGCCATAAGCAAATCCGAATATATGAGTTAAAACAGATGACCAATTATCATTTGCTATGAAAAAATATATCATTACGGTTAGCACATCTATTCTATACCATTTGCACTTGAATTGCTCAGGGAACCGAAGATAGCAAACTAAAAGAGTAGCAATTAGTGCAAATATTCCTCCGGATGCACCACCTCCGTAGCTTGGCTCAGCACTAGACACAATCCAAGAAAACGTTACTTCACCAAGTGCTCCACTAATAAAGAAAAAGAATAAAGTTTTCCATTTTCCTATAAATGGACTTAGTAAAGAACCAACTGCCAATAACCCAATAATATTTCCGAATAAATGATATAAGCCATAATGAAGAAACGAACAAGTAAACCATCTATAATATTCTCCATTTATGAAATTCAAGCTACAAGCCCCAAGTATATCATTAATCTCCGGCTTGATCTCTTTTATGATATATACCACAATAAAAAGAATTGAAAGCAAAATAGCAACAGCATTATATTGAATCCACCTAAAAAACTTTGTATGCATCATGTCACTCCGTTTTATAATATAAATTAAATTTGTCCTTCCTTCTCCTATTTCATCTGCGTAATCATACGATATGTATCTCTCATGGCAGCAAGACAAACATCCAATTCCCATTGCCCATTTGCATATACTACAAGCACATAAGATTCCTGACTCTCTTCTATGCCATCATAATTCATTGATATCTTATAAGCATTTTCTATATTGTATTTATAATCTTGAATTCCTCCAAGCATAGCCAAATCACCGTCTGACAACATAGCATTCAACTCCTCAATCTCTTCCGTTGAAACAGGCTTCGCGTCATATAATTCAATATTTTCTATTGCTGCATAGTGACCTACAATTCCCAAACTGTTGTAATCTTCGTCCATCTCGTTTACCAAAGCAGTAACTTCTTCAAGCATTTTTTCATCATCAGCATTTTCGCCATGCCCCATATAATACAGCAATTCAATATTGGTGTACTTTATCATTTCCTCCGGGTTCATTTCCTTTATTGCCCGGAATCCGGTTTCCGCAATGGCAATGGCTTCAGATTCAATTTCCACGAAATCGGATACAGTTTCAATTTCCTCAAGTGTTTCTGCAAAACTTTCTGTCACAGACTCACTGTTATCATCCGAACCGCAGGCTGCCAGCATCAGCCCACCAATAGTCACGATCAACATAACCACTACTTTACTTAAACTAACTTTTCTCATATAAAAACCTTTTCTTTCTTTAAAATCACACGCCAGCTATCCACTGTGGCGTTTTTTACCATCTTCAAGATTTGTCTAATTATACCCCTTACAAAAATCACAGTCAACAAAGTCCAATATGCCTTAAAATTACAATCCGCAACCTCCAATGCTATTTTTCTTTTAGAATAACTTTTTATAGTGTATAATGTGCAATATAAAAATATAGTTTTACGTTACAAAAGGAGTCATCATGAAGCAAAGTCTTTACCAGGTAAATGAATATAAAGAAGAACTTATATACCCGGCGGTATGCCGTTTTATGAAGGATTTAGGTATTGCTGATGAAATCCGTCCTGATATGAAGGTTGTAATAAAACCTAATCTTGTAATGGCAAAAAGCCCTCAGTTTCCTGTCACAACCCATCCTCTTGTGGTTAAGGCAGTTGCAAGATGGCTTCATGAACATGACATTCATGATATCACTTTAGCAGAAAGTTCAGGCGGACTGTACACTGCAGAGTACATGAAAAATGTATATAATGTCTGTGGCATGAAGCAGTTAGAATCAGACTTAACCCTTAACATGGATTTTTCAGCCCGGACAGTAAATTGTAAGGAAGGCTTTGCCAATCACTCTTTCCATATCATTACCCCCATTTGTGAAGCCGATTACATCATTAATATTTGCAAATTAAAAACCCACGCCATGACCGGTTTTTCCGGTGGAATCAAGAACCTTTTCGGTACAATTCCCGGTCTTGAAAAACCACAAATGCATTATTTGTGGCCAGAAATCAATGACTTTTCCCGTATGCTTGTGGAGCTTGCCCAAACCGTATCTCCCCAGCTTACGATTATTGATGCCATTGATGCAATGGAGGGCAACGGACCTACCGGCGGCACCTCACATCCCCTTAATCTTTTGCTGGCATCAAAAGATATGTATACTCAGGATTACTTTGCCGCTGGGCTTATGGGTATTGATCCCATGGAAATCTCCATGATAAGACAGGCTGTTGAAAAAGGACTCGCACACCCCGATAATCTGGAGTTATGCGGCGACCCGGTACCCACAGGTTTAACACCCTTTGTAAAACCTGATACCAAGCGGCTTGACTTTGCCAATATAATGCCACCATTCCTAAGAAAGCCCTTCACTTATATTGCAGGCAAGGTTCTTAAATCTTACCCCCAGGTGGATACCTCTATATGTGTAGGCTGCGGCAAATGCGCCGAAAGCTGCCCCGCCCACATAATAGAAATAAAAAACAAAAAAGCAAAGTTCAAAAGAAAAGGATGTATCTCCTGCTTTTGTTGTCAGGAAATGTGTCCCGTGAAAGCAATCTCCGTCAAAAAAGCTTTATAAAAACCAAAAGACTCTTTCCCCATATGGCCATGCCACCAAAGAAAGAGTCTTTTTTATACTGCATGCCACATAAACTTAACGTTGATGCAGGCTAAAATATTCCTGATAAACCTCACGCAGTAATAAATATTCACTTCTGTTAACTAATTCCAATTCTTCCATCAAATCAATATATTCCATGGCGCGGGCACGATATTCCTCTCCCACCCGGTAAGTTTCCTCATTCTCCGGTGCATTCAAAAGATTAAAATTGATTTCCTTGTAATATTGGATAAGATAATTTTCTATTCGCTGTACAAAAATATTACGCATCTGTTTTTTGCTTTTCACATTACACCCTTAATGCAGAATTATTATAGATGGTTTCTGCATTATCAAGTGTTTCCCACCGGAACTATTTTTATCCACATAGCGCTGCCTTTATATCCTGCATCGCCCACAATCTGCACAATATTTTCATTAATCATATCTCTGTTATAAAAATGTACATGTCCTGCAAGGACTGCCTTTACCGGACTTGAGCTTTCTGTTATTGATAAATTCCGTAGAAACCTCATTCGGATATATGCCACTATAATTACCGCCTCCAAGGGCCACCGGACTGCTCCAGGTTTCCCTTGCCTTCGTAAGCACGGATTGTGTAAGCAACGGCACATGAAGCATTATTATCACCGGCTTATCATTTTGAATAAGCTACAGCGGCAGGTACTCACTCTTTCCATAATCTGTCATATATTCCCAAGGATATGTCCAGTCATGATTACCGTTCACATACATGTACGGAACAGAGAGGTCCGACAAGCATTCCTGTAAGTAATTAATATTTGCTTTTGACGGAAAATCAATGGTGTCTCCTCCAAGAAGAACCGCATCCACTTCATACTCCTGCTTATTCCCGGTATCTCTTATACATCTTCTTTTTGTGCTACCAGATTGTGTATCCACACGCCTTTTTTTACAAGAATCAATCCGATAGTACACTTAATAAACTCAATACTCTGACATACAAAATACAAAGGTATAATCGGCAACGCAGTGTTGCGGCTCAACAGATACGCCACAGGTATGCTGAGTCCCCACATAAAGCCGCAGTCAAAGAAAAATGTTATAACCGTTTTTCCACCCGAACGAAGAGTAAAATAAGTGGCATTTGTACAGGAATAGAACGGCATCATAACTGCCGACACAATAATAAATCCCGTAGCAAGACTCCTTACTTCATCCGTAGTGTTATATAACATCGGGAAAAGAGACGATACTGCTGCAAGTAAAGCTCCTATTCCCACACAGGATGCTATCGCAAAGAATATCAATTTATAATCCGAATCTTTTGCTTCCTCTTTTTTCCCTGCCCCAAGAAGCTGGCCTACAATAATTGCCACGGCATTACCCATTGATATGAAAACTACGTTAAACAAATTTGAAATTGTAGTAGAAATATTCATTCCGGCAACAACATCAATACCCCTTACGGAATAACACTGCATCATCACCGCAGTACCCACAGACCATAATGACTCATTCAACAGAAGTGGTGTCCCCATCTTAAAAATATTATATACCAGTGATGAAGGCATTCTCATATCCCGATATGCACCTATCATAAAAGGAAACATTTCCGTATGCTTATGAGTCCATATAACCACAATTGCAAGTTCTACAAAACGTGAGATTACTGTTGCAATTGCCGCACCTACAACACCAAGGGCCGGAACACCGAATTTACCGAAAATCAAAACATAATTGAACATCAAATTTACAAGAACCGCAGTAATTCCCGCCTTCATGGGCAGCAAGGTTTCACCACACTCACGCAGGGTTCCTGCATAAGCCTGCACAATTGCAAAAGGAATTATTCCTATCATCATAACTTTAAGATAATTCATTGCAGCTTTAAGAGTTTCATTGATAGCCTCTTTGGTCCCTTCACCCTGAAGGTACAAGCCAATCAAATTTTCTCCCCAGATACCAAAAACCAAAAGTCCGAGAACACTTATCACAATGCATGAAATAATCTTAAAATGGAAAGTATCTCTTATTCCTTTTTGATTTTTGCACCCAAAAAACTGTGCCGTGAAAATACCTGCACCTGATACGGCACCAAATATACAGATATTAAATACAAATAACAGCTGGTTGGTAATTGCCACACCGGACATCTGCTCGGTGCCTACTCTTCCCACCATAATGTTATCAAGCATTCCCACAAAATTAGTTATACCATTCTGAACTATAATAGGAATAACTACCGTTAGTACCATTTTATAAAAGGCTTTATCACCAATGTACTTTTTCATAGCTTTCTCCTCAACACTCAAAAACACTAATCTATTCCACGCAAACTTACCTTTTCAACGAAAGGCGATACAATATCTGCAAACTCCTGTAATTCTTCTTTTGAAAAACCTGCAAATCCTCTCTCTATTACATGCTCATTATCCACATAATTCTGAAGAAAATACGATTCACACCCCTTTATCAGGTTGCCTATTTCTTCAAAATCCGCCCTGTCATGTATACCTTTTACAACGGTTGTACGGAATTCATATTGTATTCCACTATTCATTATAAAGTCAATGGATGCTTTAATTTTATCAATTGTCAGATTACTCACACCTGAAGCATGTGAATATCCTGATTCCCCCGACTTAACATCCATTGCAATATAATCAAGCAGCCCCTCTGACACCAATTCCTTTACCACTTCCGGTTTGTATCCGTTTGTATCCAGCTTCACAAGATATCCCAGTTCTTTGACTTTTCGGATAAATGGTTTCAAATCCGGCTGTAGCGTGGGCTCGCCGCCCGTTATACACACACCGCTTAATATATTTTTTCTTTTTTTTAAAAAATTAAATATTTCCTCTTCATCAATGCATGGCTGCTGGGAAGGATTCAATACTAAATCCGAATTATGGCAGAAGGGACATCTGAAATTACATCCGCCACAAAAAATCGTAGCAGCCACATGCTCCGGATAATCCAAAAGCGTCGTTTTATTCAAACCATGAATCTGCATCTGTAATCCTCCCATTCACTTGAAGTTCTTTTGCTTGTCCTTTCACCAAATGCTTATTATAATGAGTATAGCGTTTTAATTTGAAACATGCAATGTATTCCAAGGAGAAACTTATGCTTTCAACAGATGAAAAATATATGAAACTTGCCTTAAAACAGGCCCAAAAGGCATATGCACTGGGCGAAGTCCCAATCGGGTGCGTAATTGTACAGGATGGTAAAATAATCGGAAGAGGATATAACAGGCGTAATACAGACAAAAACACTTTATCCCATGCCGAAATAACAGCCATCAACAAAGCCAGTAAAAAGGTGGGCGACTGGCGTCTGGAGGACTGTGTTCTTTATGTTACACTGGAACCCTGTCAGATGTGTTCCGGTGCAATTGTTCAGGCAAGAATCCCCAAAGTAGTTATTGGTTGTATGAATCCCAAAGCCGGCTGCGCCGGTTCCATATTAAACATTCTTCAAATGCCGGAGTTTAATCATCAGGTTGAAACCGTTACCGGGGTCCTCGAGGAAGAATGCAGCCAAATGCTTAAACTTTTTTTTGCAAAACTGCGAATACGGAATAAGGCGGAAAAAGAGGCCCAGAAGGCAATTCCTGACCCTGACGGTAATGCATAATATATAAATTGTCAAAGAATCACAGTTGACAAAGATGTCAAAAACAATTACACTAAAAGAACCGTGCAAATCGTCTCGGATTTTGGCTTTTATGGCCGGCTTTTATAAGTGGCGTTGATGTTTGGGTCTTGCGCAATGGGAATCTACGAACCGTGTCAGGTTGGGAACAAAGCAGCACTAAGAAGAATCTCCCATGTGCCGTAAGGGTGCCTGGCGGAGCTAACTGTAAAAGTAACGCATAAAAGTGTCGTCCGGGATTGATGCACGGTCTTTGTTTATATAATTTATTTACCAAAAGACAGGTCTTTATCATGAACACACATTGTAACCTATGCCCCAGAAACTGTAATGCAGACCGCTCATCCGGTAAAACAGGCTTCTGCGGCCAGACAAACGAAATAAAGGCAGCAAGAGCTGCCCTTCATATGTGGGAAGAACCATGTATATCAGGAACACGCGGCTCCGGCACCGTGTTTTTTTCAGGTTGCACATTAAGATGTGTTTATTGCCAGAACTCAAATATCGCTTCAGGAAACCAGGGAAAAATAATCTCCACAGAACGTTTAAGCGATATATTTCTCGAACTCGAACAACAAGGTGCCGCAAATATTAACCTTGTTACTCCCTCGCACTTTATGCCTCAAATATCAAAAGCGCTGGAACTTTCCAAAGCACAGGGGCTTACTCTGCCCATCATATACAACACCGGCAGTTATGAACATGTTGAAACTTTAAAGCAAATGGAGGGACTGGTTGACGTTTATCTTCCGGATTTAAAATATTATTCCTCCGACCTTTCCTCACGCTATTCCAATGCTTCGGATTATTTTGATGTTGCCACAAAAGCAATTAGAGAAATGTTCCGTCAGGTGGGCACTCCCGTATTCGAGGAAAATACTTTACCCAACTCAAACTCCGGCAACAACGATTACGAGACCATGCCCCTTATAAAAAAAGGAGTAATTGTCCGCCATCTTATATTGCCGGGTTGCACCCATGATTCCAAAAAAGTAATAAACTACCTGTATAAAACCTATGGAAATCAAATTTATATAAGTATTATGAACCAATATACTCCGGTTACAGATTTGCAAAACTTCCCTGAAATAAATCGCACAATTACCAGAAAGGAATATGACACCGTGGTTGATTATGCAATCACCATCGGGGTCGAAAACGGTTTTATCCAGGAGGGTGACACCGCGAAGGATAGTTTCATACCTCCCTTTGACCTGTCGGGAATATAATATTATATCTGCACCCGTTTCATATAATATCCAAAGGTTCCCGTAACCGCGGTGTCTTTATCGCACTCAAAACTTTCAAAACCAAACATAATCGCCACTGCTTTCTCCCTCTCATAATACACGCCCGGCACTCCTATATAGTACACATCTTCATTTTCCGTACCACGGACCGTCAGGGATATTTTTCCCAAAATTATATGATGATAATTATAAAATCCATGCAACAAAAAACTATTATTTGCAAGACTCTGATATTCCTTCGTAAGCACAATAAAATCTTTCGGTTTTACTGATAAATACTCTCTTTCATCACCAAAGGGATGTATGTGCGGAAAGGTTAATTCCAACTGTTTCCATTTGTCATCCGCAATTCTTACAGGACCTTCTTGAACTTCCGTAACGTGTATTTCTTGCGGTTCATTTAATTCATGCAACACATCTTCTTCCCTATATTCCGGCTGCACCTCCTCCGGTTTTACAGTTTCCTCCGTATTTACTTCGATAGTATTTGTATTAATTGCTGCCACAAGCTTTCTTTCCGAATCCAGCACCATGACAATACTGTCTAAACTATTTTGTCCGATACCCTTTTCTTGCATTTCTTCTTTTGTAATAAGCCTGCTGTATACACACTTACCATCTCTTATATTTATAGAATCAATCGTAACAGATTTTCCGCCTTTTAACGCCCACACATCCGTCCTAATTTCACCTGAATTATGTAAACCGTTTATATTTATTATTAATCGCATCTGTCCATTCTGCATAATAATTTTAACGAATCCGGCGTTCCCCTTTTTGTCCTCATTTTCAATCAAATCAAGGTAGCTTACCTGTTTAAAATAATCGTTCATATATTTTCCCCTCCTACACATATGTCTTTAAATAAAATATATGCCCGCTTGTCCATAAAAATAACCCGAAGATAAATTCTTCGGGTTACCATGATACATTTTAATAATTAATCGAATCCAAATATTTCATATAATTAACAACCATCAAAGCAATCTTAAATGTTAATGCATCATCAAATGTCCTTATATCAAGTCCGGTGGTCTTCTCCAGTTTCTCGATACGATATACAAGGGTATTACGATGAACAAAAAGCTGTCTCGATGTTTCTGATACATTAAGATTATTCTCGAAAAACTTATTAATGGTATTAAGTGTCTCCTCATCAATCTCATCAGGAATGGTGTGGCTTCCAAAAATCTCATCAATGAATATTCTGCACAAGTTCACAGGAAGCTGATAAATAAGGCGCCCTATTCCCAATGTGCTATACGCAACAACATTCTTCTCTGCATAGAATATTTTCCCTACATCCAATGCCATCTTAGCTTCTTTATAGGACTTTGACACATCTTTTAACTCAGGAACTATAGTTCCGTATGCAACTCTGGCATTAAGCATCAATTCTGTGTTCATCATATCCGTAATGGTATTGGCAATAGACTTAAGACTTTCAGCACCCTCATCCTCTTCCAATGCTTTTATCAAAACAATATTGGATTCATCCACAGCCGTTATGTAATCACCATTTTGACTTGAAAACATACCTTTAAGAAGTTCTGTTACCATCCCATCCTTTTCTGTTTTGAATTCTATCAAAAATACTGCTCTGGGTACCGTCACATCTACATGCAATTTCCTTGCTCTGTTATAAATATCCACAAGCAGCAGATTATCCAGCAACAGGCTTTGGAAAAAATTATTTCTGTCAAACCTTTCTTTGTAAGCGATTACCAGATTATGTATCTGGGATACGGCAATTTTACCAATCATGTACACATCATCATTCAAACCGCTGGCGTCAAGTACATATAAAAGTTCATTATCATCATAAATTTTCAACAAATGATGTATACCTATCACCTGACTGTCGGCAGGTGACACTGCAAATCCACTGATCAAATCAGACGAAATACCTTTTTCCTCCGTTGTACCTGCTATAATCTGACCGTTCAAATCGTACACATTAAGGTCAACCTTTGTAATTGTCTTCAATTCATCAATACTCGTCTGAATAACCTGACTTGATATCATAATACACCTCATATGCTTTCTGTGCTGCCAAATTCACATTATGTCTTCATCACATTACAATGATAAAACATTTACAAATATGTAGCAAGAGAAATTTTATAAAGAATTCTTAAACAAAAAACTTCCCGGAAGTCCAAAGACTTCAGGGAAGTTTCATAATTCGTATTAGTTAGTGATAACCTGCTCAGTCTCTTTGTCGAATACGTGAATCTTTTCAACATCAAGAGCAAATTTAATGCTGTCGCCAGGTCTTGAAGTTGTACGGGAATCAACTCTTGCAGTGATAGGGAACTCTTCCAAATCAAAGTATAAGAATACTTCTGCACCAAGTAACTCGTAAACTTTAACGGTAGACTCGAATACACTCTGAGGAGATGCTTCGATGAACATTTCTGAATCATATACATCTTCAGGACGAATACCGAAAGTAACAACTTTTCCGTCATAGCCGCCATCGATAAGTTTCTTAGATTTTGCAGGGGGAAGAGGAATAGCTTTGCCTGCAATGTTAAGGCTTGCTATATCACCTGCTACAGATACAGTTGCATCTAAGAAGTTCATCTGAGGTGAACCCATGAATCCTGCTACGAACAGGTTCTGAGGTTTCTCATAAAGGTTCTGAGGAGT
>CAZGSF010000068.1:0-10943 GCA_964528145.1 uncultured Lachnospiraceae bacterium
GTCATAAACACCGCAAAATCCCCAATTTATCGCAAAACCGAGTGTCATTGACTTGTTTAGTCACGATGTTTTATCCTTTTAAGTCATTTAATAACAAATATAATATTAAATAAATTGTATTATTATAATTAAAGTGATAAAATATATATATAACAAATCGGGAAAGGAGTTTATGTAATGGCATTTTATGATGAATCCGCATATAGCGAGTATTATTCTTCCAAAAACACTTTTGCAACCGCATCCATTATTTTATGTGCCATTGCAATTATTACCTTTTCTTCAATAATGCCTACACTCTTTGCCGGAAGTCTTTCTATAATTTTTGCAATACTTTCCCGCAAAGGAACATGCCGTATGCATCCTTATGCCAAGTTCAGTATTATATGCTCTGCAATAAGCATAATTCTTGTGGTTGCATTTTTTATATTTTTCTTAAACTATATGCCCGAACTTTTACAAAACGAGGCTTATCGCAATGAATTGGAATATATGCTGGAATATATGTACGGAAATGAAATAGATGCGGATATGTTATTGGATTCAATTGAAAGTGGCAATATGTTTAAACTGCCCTCATACTAATTCGGAAAGGAGAACTATATGAACATTACTTCTTTAAATATGAATGACCCGGGTAACAAAGTTATCTATAATTCAAATGCATCAAGAGTAACTTCTCCCGGACGCAAATCTTCTCCTGCCGAATGCGAGACATGTAATAACCGCAAATACCAGGATGGTTCTGATGAAATGGTATCTTTTAAGGCGGCTGCACATATTTCTCCCGAAGCATCAGCCAGCAGAGTCCGCGCCCACGAGCAGGAGCATGTTAATAATGCCCATACGGAAGCAGCCCACAATAACGGCAAAGTGCTTCAGGCAAGTGTAAGCCTTAAGACTGCTATATGCCCCGAATGCGGACGTTCCTACGTTGCAGGGGGTACCACTACCACCCAGATTAAATATTATAACGAAGATAATCCTTACCAACAGGATTTAAAATCCACTGACGGCATCAAATACCGTGGTAACAACGTTAATCTTGCAGGTTAACGTATCAGGAGAATTATATATGCAAAGTTTTCAATCATTCAAGGAATTAAAAGCAACAGCCCGAAAAAGTCTCGAAGGCAATTACGGGCGCGCGATTTTTATGTTTATAAGCGTGGAACTGTTTAACCTTATTCCCACATATACAGCGTTGCTTTTATTCTCAGGGAACAATATTTTCAACATAGTAGGCTCTGAAATCGTAGGCTTCATTATGTCTGTATTTTTACAGGTATTACAACCGGGCCTTTGCTTCTTTTACATGAAAATGTACTGTAAACAGCCCACAAGCACATCCGATTTGTTTTGGGGATATAGGGAACACACAAATAAAGCATTGAAAATCGGACTCACTTTTGCTACTATATCATACCTGTCCAATTTGCCGGCAATAATTTTTTCATATGTAAGCAATAATTTATATGTAGCTTACTGCCTGCTTATGGGAGGTATTATTTTAAATTTTATTATTACCGTTCCCATAAAGCAAAGTTTTTATATATTACTTGATTTTCCCGACTTATCAGCGAAACAGACCTTGATTTTCAGTATACGCATAATGAGAAAAAATTTCCTGCGATATGTTTTGTTAACCCTTACATTTGTTCCCCTTATACTTTTAAGCTTCTTATGCTGCGGTGTAGGGCTGTTATGGGTAATCCCCTATACAAATGCAACACTCACTGTTTTCTACTTTGATTTAGTTAAAAATTATAATACATCAAAAGCAACTAATTAAGAAAGGTGGAGGTTATTCCTCCACCTTTTTTGCACCTGTACTTAGCCATTTAAGATATGCATTAATAAAACTATCAATACTTCCGTCCATAACGGAATCTACATTACCGCTTTCAGCTCCGGTTCTATGATCTTTCACCATAGTATATGGCTGCATAACATATGACCGTATCTGATTACCCCATCCGATTTCTTTTACTTCACCACGTATATCGGACAGTTTTTCTGCATTTGCCTCCTGCTTTAACAAAAACAGTTTTGCTTTAAGCATTTGCATTGCTTTATCCTTATTCTGGAACTGTGAACGTTCATTCTGGCATTGTACCACTGTTCCGGTTGGAATATGAGTAATACGGATTGCAGAAGATGTCTTATTAATGTGCTGTCCGCCGGCACCGCTGCTTCGGTAGGTATCTATACGAAGTTCATCTTCATTAATCTCTATATCCAAATCTTCTTCTATCTCAGGCATAACATCCAGAGATACAAAGGATGTCTGTCGTTTACCCTGGGCATTAAAAGGAGAAATTCTTACCAGACGGTGCACACCCTTCTCAGATTTCAGATATCCATAGGCATTAATACCGTTCACCTGAAAGGTTACCGATTTAATACCGGCTTCATCTCCATCAAGATAATCAAGTACCTCTACGGAAAATCCTTTACGTTCTGCCCATCTTGTATACATTCTGTAAAGCATGCTGCACCAGTCACAACTTTCTGTTCCTCCGGCACCTGCATTTAATTTAAGAATTGCATTATTTTTATCATACTCTCCGGACAACAGGGTATTAATCCTTATAGTTTCAAATTCTGTAATAAAGTTGTCCAATTCCTGCCTAATCTCAGGCACAAGGGATTCATCATTTTCCTCATATCCCATCTGAATCAAAGTAAGGATATCATCAAACTGAGCACTTAAATCATTACATGTTCCCACTGTGTCTTTGAGATTTTTAAGTTCTTTCATTTGTTTATTGGAACGTTCCGGGTCATCCCAGAAGCCCGGTGCTTCCATTTCACGCTCTAACTCCTCGATGCGTTTTTCCTTAGCATCTAAGTTAAAGTGAATCCCTCACTTCCGCCAGTGGAGTCTCATATGCCTGAATTTCTGTTTTCATCTGGTCTAATTCAACCACTTTGCGTCACCACACTTTCTTCAAATTTATTTGCGACCGCAGCATTGTTTATACTTTTTACCGCTTCCGCATGGACAGGGGTCATTTGGATAAACCTTTGCAACATCACGTTTTACAGGGCCTCGCTGAACAGAATCATCCTTGTTGGTTCCTGTCACCTTTGCCACCTGTTCTCTCTCTACCTTCTGTTCAATCTTAACATGGAACAATAAACGAACGGTTTCTTCCTTAATATTCTGAGTCATTTCCTCAAACATATCATATCCGCTCATCTTATATTCTACCAGAGGATCTCGCTGTCCGTACGCCTGAAGTCCGATACCCTGACGCAACTGGTCCATATCATCAATATGATCCATCCATTTGCGGTCAATTACCTTAAGTAAAATAACACGTTCCACTTCACGGATTGATTCCGGATTGGGGAATTCTGCTTCCTTACTTTCATAAAGTTTAACAGCCTCTTCTTTAAGCTGCTGCTTCAAGCTGTTCTTCTTAGGAGTCTTGACTCTTGCGGTATTAACCGGTTTAAGAGGAATAGTTGGCAGCAACAGAGTATTTAACTCATTGAAATCCCAATCTTCAATATCCTGATCGTCACTTATACAGATGTCCACACAATTCTCTGCAATATCAGTAATCATCTTATACACAACATCACGCATGCTTTCGCCGCTTAATACACGGATACGCTCATCATATATAATTTCACGCTGTTCATTCATTACCTGATCATATTCTAACAGATTCTTACGAACACCATAGTTATTATTCTCTATTTTTTTCTGTGAAGATTCTATAACCTTACTCAATGTTTTATGCTCAATTTCCTGATTCTCGGGAATACCTAATGCATTAAACATTGCAATCATACGCTCTGAACCGAACAAACGCATTAAATCGTCTTCCAGGGAAAGATAGAATTTTGATTCACCGGGATCTCCCTGACGTCCGCTTCGTCCTCTAAGCTGGTTATCTATACGTCTTGATTCATGACGTTCCGTACCAATAATCTTAAGACCGCCTGCTGCCTTTGCTTCTTCATCAAGCTTAATATCCGTACCACGACCCGCCATATTGGTAGCAATGGTAACAGCTCCGTGAATACCTGCATCTGCAACGATTTCCGCCTCAAGTTCATGGAATTTCGCATTTAACACCTTGTGGGTAATGCCCTCTTTTGTAAGCATCTTACTTATTTCTTCCGATGCTTCAATTGTAATAGTACCCACCAAAACAGGCTGTCCTTTTGCATGTGCCTCTTTTACCGCCTGAACGATTGCATAAAGTTTCTCTTTCCGTGTCTTGTAAACCGCATCCTGTAAATCTATACGTGCTATAGGACGGTTTGTGGGAATCTCGATAACATCCATTCCATAAATATCACGGAACTCCTTCTCTTCTGTAAGAGCAGTACCGGTCATACCGGATTTCTTGGCAAATTTATTAAAGAAATTCTGGAAAGTAATGGTCGCTAAGGTCTTACTTTCACGTTTTACTTTTACATGTTCCTTTGCCTCTATTGCCTGATGTAAACCATCGGAATAACGGCGTCCCGGCATAATACGTCCGGTAAATTCATCTACGATTAATACCTGGTCATCCTTTACTACATAGTCCTGATCCCTAAACATAAGGTTATGAGCTCTAAGTGCCAGGATAATATTATGCTGAATCTCAAGGTTCTCCGGGTCTGCGAAGTTTTCAATCTGGAAGAAGCGTTCTACCTTAGCAACACCCGCTTCCGTAAGATTAACAACTTTATCCTTTTCATTTACGATAAAATCTCCTGTTTCCTCCTGAACAACCCCCATTATAACATCCATCTTGGAAAGTTCCTGCATATCATCTCCACGCTTTAACTGACGTGCCAAAATATCGCACGCTTCATAAAGTTTGGTAGATTTGCCGCTTTGTCCTGATATAATAAGAGGGGTACGCGCTTCGTCAATCAAAACAGAGTCCACCTCGTCGATAATGGCATAATTAAGTTCACGAAGCACAAGCTGTTCCTTGTAAATTACCATGTTATCACGAAGATAATCGAAGCCCAATTCATTGTTGGTTACATAAGTAATATCACAATTATATGCTTCTTTACGCTCCTCCGGCTTCATATAGTTTAAAACCACACCAACCTTCAAGCCTAAAAACTCATGAACCTGTCCCATCCATTCGGCATCACGTTTCGCCAGGTAATCGTTAACAGTAACAACGTGAACACCTTTACCTGTCAAGGCATTAAGGTACGCAGGTAATGTAGATACCAAAGTCTTACCTTCACCGGTACGCATCTCGGCAATACGGCCCTGATGCAGAATTATACCACCTATTAACTGTACCTTGTAGTGCTCCATATTTAATACACGCCTTGCAGCCTCTCTTACAGTAGCAAACGCCTCCGGTAACAAGTCGTCCAAGGTCTCACCGTCTGCATAACGCTTCTTATATTCTTTAGTCTTGTCTTTTAACTGTTCATCGGAAAGTTCTGCCATAGTCGCCTTTAAATCTTCTATCTTCTGTACTATGGGTTCAATTCTCTTAAGTTCCCTTTCACTATGTGTTCCGAATACTTTATTAATTAAGCTCATATTCCTGCTTACTCCTTTTTTACAAAACCTAAAGCCTATTGTACCAGATTTGCCAACAATGTTCAACCTTTGAGATTGCCATAACCTTAAACATTTTGTTAACTTTTTATTACTTTTTTTCACAAAATTTTCAGTAAATTTTATGTTGCAAATTGACACTTTCTGTTACCTGCTTTATAATAATGGTGGTATGTATTTTTTTATTTTCCGGGAGGCCGCAAATGCGTAGAGTTGCTACTTATCAACTCGTACCCGGAATGACGGTTGCTGAAGACATTTATAACTTTACCAACCAGCTCATTCTTGGAAAGGGTACAGTTTTAACAGATGATATAATTACACGTCTGGAATTTTATAGTGTCATAAGCATTTACGTTGAAGATGCGCAGCAGCCGGAAGAGGCAGAGAAACAGCCTGCCGGTTACATCGAATATGAATCTTCATATTCAGAACGTTTACAGGCTACACAGCATTTTACCCAGTTCAAGAAGCAATACGAACAGCAGGTAAATGATTTCCGCAATACACTTTATAACGTAATAGACCGTAACATTCCCTTGGATGTTAATGACATAATGTCAAATATCACCAACCTGCTTGAAGAAGGCGACAAGCATGTAAGCCTTTTTGATATGCTACATAATATGCGAGAGTATAACGATTCCACATATACACATTGTATGAATGTGGCCCTTATTTGTAATACTTTTGCAAAGTGGATGCATTTTAACGAAGAAGATACCTTTACGGTTACATTGTGTGGTTTAATGCATGATATCGGTAAACTTACTGTCCCCTTGAACATTCTTAACAAGCCGGATAAATTAACCGACGAGGAATTTAATATTATTAAACAGCACCCCATAAACGGATATAAGGTATTGTTAAAGCATCATGTTGATACCACAATTTGTGCCGCTGCACTCCTTCACCATGAAAAGTGTGACGGAAGCGGATACCCTTACGGACTGTTGGGACATCGTCTTGACCGTTTTACCAAAATGGTTACTATCGCAGATATATATGATGCCATGACATGTGCCCGTGTTTATCGCGGAGCTCTTTGTCCTTTTAAAGTTGTTGAGATTATAGAAGAAGAAGGTTACCAGAAATATGATCCTGATTATCTTCTCACCTTCTTATCGCATATTGTTAACACTTATATTTCCTACCGTGTACGTCTAAGTAACGGCCAGGAGGGGGAGATTATTTACATCAACAAACACAAACTTGGGCGTCCCACAATAAAGTGCGGTAATGAGTTTATAGATTTAAGTGCCCGCACTGATTTGGATATACAATGTATTATATAGTGTTATAAAACTTTATAAAAATAAATATGAGGAGATTATATTATGAAAAAAAGAAACCCGTTTCTCCAGTTTTTAATCGGATTACTTATGCTTGTATCCGGAGGCTACTGGTTTTTAAGCACTGTAACCGTTACTACCGGTTTTTACGGCTTATCACTTGGAAGCATGCAAATAAGCGGCGGACTTGTTATAGTTCCATTTATTGCCGGAATAATTTGGATGTTTCTAAATTTCGACTCACTGGGAGCCAAAATTTTAACCGGCATCGGACTTGTTATAATCCTTGCTTCCGTTATTATGAGCACACGCTTTATTTTCCAGAGCCGTTCACTTTATGAATACCTTATCATGTTGATACTTATATTCGGTGGCGCTGCTCTTTGCGGACAGGTGCTTTTCGCAAGGCCAAAAGAGGACAAGAGAAAGGGACGTAACGAGCCCTCACCCAGAGAGCAATATGATGAACTTGAAGAAGAATTAGATAAACTTCGCCGTGGTTAAGATTTTAATATTCAAATACAAAAATCAGCACATTTTCATGTGCTGATTTTTTGTATGCTTATTTAAATTTAATTAATATTCCATAGCCTCTTCTTCGCCGTTCATAACACGGAGTGCTCCCTGAGTAAGGGCAAGAAGTTCATCCTCTCCGGGATATACAGTGAAAGGAGCGATCCATTCTGCTCTTTCTTTTAAGCCTGCAACAACAGCCTTATCATAAGCAATACCACCGGTTACAACTATTGCATCCACTTTACCTTTAAGAGTACAAGCCATGGAACCCATGTCTTTCGCAACCTGCAAGATAAAAGCTTCTCTTATTTCTGCTGCTCTTTCATCACCTTCATCAACCATTTTCTCAACATCACGCATATCGTTGGTGCCGATATAATCGTTAAATCCACCGTTTCCTACGATTTTCTTATATACTTCTTTCTCTGTATATTTACCTGAGAAACACATTTTAATAAGGGCACCTGAAGGAACTCCGCCGGCACGCTCGGGAGAGAATGCACCGTCACCATCAAGGGCATTAAATACGTCAACAACTTTTCCCTTTTCATGAGCACCTACAGAAACACCGCCACCCATATGAACTACGATTAAGTTAAGGGAATCATATGCTACACCGTTTTCTTTTGCGTAACGTTTTGCAACTGCCTTCTGGTTAAGCGCATGGAAAACGCTGGCTCTCGGAAGCTCTGATACACCTGAGTATCTTGCGATGGGCATAAGCTCGTCAACTACTACGGGGTCTACAATGTAAGAAGGAACACCGATGGAATCACCAATTTCTCTTGCAAGAATACCACCTAAGTTAGAAGCATGTTGTCCCTGTTTACCAATTTTTAAGTCTTCAAGCAATTCATCGCTTACTGCATATGTTCCGCTTACGATAGGTTTTAACATACCGCCGCGTCCTACTACAACATTTAACGATTTGATATCAAAATCCTTTTCTTTAAGAAGGTTAACAATAATATCTTTACGGAAATCCTTCTGGTCTACAATAGTAGTATACTGGCTGATTTCCTCTGTAGAATGTCTTAATGTTTCTTCAAATAATAAAGTTTCGTCCTCGAATACACCGATTTTGGTAGAGGTTGAACCGGGATTGATAATTAAACTCTTAATGGACATAATTTTCTCCTTTCGCTATACCTATGATTATTTATTTAATTTGCCTAATTCTTCTGCTACTACCGCACCAAGAGCAATAGAATTAACTTTAGTCTCGAAATCATCGGATCTGGAGGTTAAGATTACAGGAGCCTTTGTTCCTGTTAAGATGTTACCATTCTTAACATCTGCTGTATGTACAAGACATTTATAAACAAGATTACCTGCGTGAATGTCGGGGAATAATAATACGTCTGCGTCACCCTGGATTTTACGGTCTGTAGCACCTTTATGCTCTGCTGCTTCAGGATCGATTGCAAGGTCTAAGGAAAGAGGACCGTCAACGATACATCCCTTAATCTTGCCTTCTTCATTCATCTTAGCAAGTTCTGCTGCTTCCAAGGTAACAGGCATTTTAGGATTAACTACCTCCACTGCTGCAAGAGGAGCCACCTTAGGATTCTGGATACCGCACGCATTAACGATTTCTACGGTATTCTCGATAATATTAACTTTATCCTCTAATGTAGGATAAGGAATAAATGCAACATCGGATAAGAATAATAAATGGTCAATTCCCTTAACCTCAAACACGCAAACATGTGATAATGGTTTACCTGTACGGAGACCAACTTCTTTATCCAGCACGCTCTTCAAAAATCCCTTTGTATCAATAAGACCTTTCATATACATATCAGCTTTGCCGTCATGAACAAGGCTTACTGCTTTAAGTGCTGCTTCATAATTATCTTCTTCATTAATAATTTCAAATCCTGATAAATCCATATTCATTTCAGCTGCAATTTCACGGATTTTTGCTTCATCACCAACAAGGATTGCATCAGCAATTCCTCTTTCTTTTGCCGCTTTAACCGCTTCAAGCACTGCATCATCCTGTGCAACGGCTACTGCAACTTTCTTCTTGCTGCACTGGGATACCTTCTGTAATAAATCATCAAAACGTTTACTCATTTGACACACCTCTTCTATTTTCTCTTTGTATATGTAGCCAGCCTGTTTAATTCACTTAAACAAAGCAATTTTGCTCATCTTTAAAATAATAGCACTAGGACTTACAAAATGCAAGACACTATGGTAATATTAAGGATGAAATATGTATTGTTTTGATACCAAAATATATTAAACACATAAGGAAGGTACTATTATGACAAAAAAAGAAGAAGCTATCGCTTTACATGACAAAAAATACAACTGTGCACAGGCTGTTGCCTGCGCATTTGCCAAAGAAGCAAACGTAGATATGGAGGTCCTCTTTAAAGCCTGCGAGGGCTTTGGTCTTGGAATGGGTGGTACATGCGGCACCTGTGGAGCTGTATCCGGTGCTGTTATGCTTGCCGGTTTTATAAACAGTGACGGCAACCTGGATGACCCTAAAACCAAAGCTGATACATATAAGTCTTCCAAAGAAATTACAAGTCGCTTTGAAGAGAAAAATGGTTCCCTTGTATGCAAAGAATTAAAAGGTATTGAATCCGGAAAAGTTCTAAGAAGCTGCCCCGGATGTATTGAAGATGCTGTGGAAATCGTGCAGGAAGTATTAAAACTTTAATTAAACTCTTCATCAACATTCACACTATTAAAAAAGCTCCGAACCGGATTATATCCGATTCGAAGCTTTTATTTTTTCTTTAAATATCTTATTTTGCAGATAATTCAGCTTTAAGTTTCTCTGTAAGAGCAGGGAGAATCTTGTTTAAGTCTCCAACAATACCATAGTCAGCTGCATCAAAGATAGGAGCTGTCTCATCTTTGTTGATTGCGATGATGATATCGGACTCTTCCATACCTGCTAAGTGCTGGATTGCTCCGGAAATACCGATAGCGAAGTATACGTTAGGACGAACGGTTTTACCGGTCTGTCCAACCTGTAAATCTTTGGATTTCCAGCCTGCGTCTACAACTGCACGTGAGCAGGAAACAGTTGCCCCAAGAACCTCTGCAAGGTCTTCTAAGAGTTTGAAGTTTTCAGCGCTTCCAACACCACGACCACCGGATACAAGAATCTTAGCATCCATGATGTCTACAGTATCAGTTACAGATTTAACTACTTCTAAGATTTCTACATATTTGTTATCAGGAGTAAATCCGGGATTGTACTCGATAACTTCTGCTTTTGCTCCAACTACTCTTTCTGCTTTCTGCATAACACCGGGACGTACTGTTGCCATCTGAGGACGGAAATCAGGACAAGCGATGGTTGCAATGGTGTTTCCACCGAATGCAGGACGAGTCATAAGAAGCTGGTTAGGTTTCTGCTCTCTTCCGGGTACAGGATTGATAGGGAAATCACCAATCTCAAGTACTGTACAGTCTGCAGTAAGACCTGTATGAACTCTTGCGGAAACACGAGGACCTAAGTCTCTTCCGATTGCAGTAGCACCTACAAGGAAAATTTCAGGTTTAAACTCGTTGATTACAGATGCAAGAGCATGAGCATAAGGCTCAGTTCTGTATTCTTTTAATTCAGG
>CAZGSF010000069.1:0-10586 GCA_964528145.1 uncultured Lachnospiraceae bacterium
TTAGTGAAAATGATGCGTTGACTGAGACTGTTGGCGGAGATGAAGAACTCAGTACCTTCGTTAGTGAAAATGATGCGTTGACTGAGACTGTTGGCGGAGATGAAGAACTCAGTACTTCCTCTGGTGGAAATGATGTATCCGGTGCCGGCGTTTTAGACAATGTCATGGTTAAAGATATGATGAGTGTGGCCGCAGCATCCGATACCGAAAGCTATAGTGAGAACTATAACCTGAATTTTGTGGTAGGGGTAGATGGAGACTTTGGCAGCTGGCTGAAGGATAAGATGAATAACTATCCAAGAGCAAAAATCACCTTTTCCAGTTTCAGACCGGGAACAGAAAAGTTTTGGAAAATGGAAGGCGGAGAATATGCATTACTGTCAAGTGCAAATTTTTCAAATGCGACAGCAGGGAAATATATCGTAAAAAAAGAGTACTATACCGGCGCCGGAAAGCTATGTGCTATTTCGACGGCTGCCTTGAATGTTAAATGGCTCAATCGTATTCAATTTGTGCGCACCGGAATGTATGAAGGTACATTTGGGGTGGATGTGATTAGTATGAGCGGTGTGACCACCAGTAATGTGACCACCTATGATGTGGAGTACGATACTACAAGATTCATTAAGTTTACTCCTGTTGTGCCGGATGGCTATTATGTGAAAAGCGTTACAGTGAATGACAATAGCTATACGATTGAAACCACTGAGGGTACCGGTATATATACATTAGCTCCCCAAACCGGGAATCTTGGGAATATTACGATTTCTCCTACTATAACAATAGAATATGCGGTAATAGAAGGCGCGACGATAGAAGGTCCTGCAGCACCTACCCTGGCAGACGGGGATACAGACCAAAAGCAGCAGACCTTTACGCTTCCATCTGATTTGAGGTGGGCAGAAAGCCTGGAAATTACAGCAACCGGCGGAGTGAATAACAGTATAAATAAGACTCAGAAATTTACCAATATCACCGCCGGAAGTACTATTACCATGACTTTGGATGATGAAATTGTAAGGGGACCTGTAACATACAGCTTTAAATATGGTTCCTCACAGGTAAATTATAAAAGCGTACCTACAAAAAACAGAACCTATTGGCAGACGCTTTCTGAGCCAAGCCTCTCCGTCAATACTTTTGAATATACCGGTAAACCCATAAAGCCTGTAGATAAGCTTACAGGGGTAGAAGCCGGTACTTACACGGTAGCATACTTATCCATGCTGACGATGGTTATTGAAGGGAATACTGGTTATGTCCGGGCTGAAGCGGTAGGTGATTTTACCAAGCTGACTACAGATAACGATATTGAATATTGGTTCATTCAGGGATTGGGTAGTAAAATTACAGGATATGATTGCCCTTATGTAATTCAGGTGAATGCTGACGAAAGTCAGTATTATAAAGGCAGCTATGACCTTTTGTATACAGTGGTACCTCGTTCTTTGACGGTAAAGGCTAAGAATCAGGAGGTTATCTATGGAAACAGTGCGCAGAGCGGCAAGGATTATGTTGAAGTGACAGGAGGTTCTCTTTTAGACGGACATTCTATTTCAGCAGCGGCTATTACTGAGACTGATAATGTACTGTCAGTGACGGAAGGCTCTGTTACCATTCAGGATACCTCCGGAACAAATATGAACAAGTATTATACTATAAGCTATGCAACAGGTGCGACGACCTCTGTACCGGCAACACCTGATTTGGGAAAGGTCAGTCAGACCGGTATTATATATGATTCCACAGAATTGTCAGATGTAAAGCTGAGTGCGCAGAAGACAAGCGTTGCCGGTACTCTGGAATTGAAAGAGGGACAGACACTGACAGTAGGAACAAATGATTATATTTGGGTATTTACACCTGACGATAATGTCAATTACAAAACTGCTACAGGTACGGTATCTCTGGAGGTTACCAAGGACCGGGTAGAAGAGCTTCAGACCGGTGGTACATTGGTTAAGAGTGAGTATGTCTATGGTGATGAATTCAGTATAGAGGGCTTGACTGTTACGGCAGTCTATACCAGTGGCAGAACAGAGGATGTTACTTCTTTGGTGGAATATGATACGAGTCTTACGATTGATAAGACATGTGTTACCCTGTCTTATCAGGAAGAGGGAAGCGAAGTACAAACCTGTACAGTTGATATTACGGTAGGTAAGAAACTGCTGACAATTGGTGCTTATGTCAAGGATCGCGAGTATGATGGCACTAAAGTGGTGGATATTGAGAAGGTGTTTCTGGAAGGTATCGTGGGAGAAGATGAGGTGAGTGTGGATACGGAAGGACTCACCGGTAAACTGGAATCCCCCATGTATAATTATACCACGGCTGATTATTCGCATTACCCGGATGGATATAAGCAGGTATATCTCGAGGATTTGACGCTCAGCGGAGCGGATAAGGACAATTATGTGTTGCCCCAGGATGGTTATGTGGATATTACGGATGAAGATGGTAACGCCGGTGCCATGTTTATTACCAAAAGAACGCTGACTGTCAAGGTGTTGGACCAGACTATTGTTGAAGGTAAGAAGCTGAACAGTACCAAATATGAGGTGGAGGGACTTTTGCCCGGACATGTTTTGTATAATGTTACTCTGGTTGCTGTAAATGAAGATGGAGATGAACTGGATAGTAGCGATTATACTGTCGGCTTGGAGGCGACTATCACTATTAAGGATTTTTATTTTTATGTGAAGGTTATGGAAGAAGGAACGCCTTATATAGCAACCAGTTACTATGACATGATTCATGTTGAACCGGAACCGGGCACCTTGAAGGTGGTAGCAAGCTGCGAAACCCATGATTTTGAGAATGGCTTCTGTAGTGTGTGTGATACCTATGAGGAACCTACGTTGAAAGATGGTATTTATCAGATTGATAATGCGGGTAAGCTGTTTTGGTTTGCAGCAGTGGTGAATGAAAATTATCCTGTTACAGAAAATAATACTTCTATCAGTGCTGTATTGACAGAGGATATCGTAGTTACTCTGGACAGTGAGGTTAATAAGAGAGTATGGATTCCAATCGGTGGTGTGAACGGTGTGGAGTATTCTGGTACTTTCGACGGTGATTTCCATACCATCAGCGGTCTGTATAACAGCGGAGAAATGCAGTATTTAGGCCTCGTAGGCGATAATAGTGGTACTGTGAAGAATGTGGGCGTTATAAATTCCTATTTCAGCAGTTCCGTTGATTCTGCCAGGGTAGGTGGTGTTGTTGGCAGAAACTACGGAACCGTTTCCGGCTGTTGGTTTACCGGTACGGTAGAGACAAGCAAGTATGATGCCGCCTTAGGGGGCGTAGTTGGTTATAACGGTTTTAATTGGGTTGT
This sequence comes from uncultured Lachnospiraceae bacterium, assembly GCA_964528145.1. GTDB lineage: Bacteria > Bacillota > Clostridia > Lachnospirales > Lachnospiraceae > Acetatifactor. The sequence goes on from CAZGSF010000069.1 coordinate 3,341, forward strand.
AGAGAATTGCTATAATGCAGGTACGGTAACCAGTAGTTATGATGGCGCAGATGAGGTCAGAGTAGGTGGTGTTGTTGGCTGGAACTGGGTTGCTACGGTAAAGAATTGTTACAATGTAGGTACAGTATCCAGTGCAGGAACAGGCGGTACTAACAAAAATATGGTGGGCAGCATCGTTGGTTATAATTATGGCTCATCAACGTACGGTACTGCAACTGTGAAAAATTGTTACAGTCAATCAGACGGATTGAATTGCATTGGCTACAATGGGTATGCATATAGCTATATTGTAGAAGAAAATATAGAAAACTATAGGGACTTTGTTTCCGGTGAGGTTACTTATCTGCTGAATGGTTCTTCATCCGCAGGAGTCTGGAAACAGAACCTTGGCGTTGACCAATACCCTGTTTTGACGGGGACAGCAGTAGTATATCAGGTTAAAAACTGTGCGGATGTTGACGTCTACAGTAATGAGAATGAAGATTTGGACCATGTTCCCGGTGATGATGGTATATGTACTGGTTGTGTTGCTAAGTTGACCTGTTATATTACCTTTAATGGTATCAATGTAAGCTCTAATGGAGCGGAATCTGTAGCGACCGGCAATGAATACTCAGCTATCTTGACGGTAGCTGAGGGCTATGATTTGCCTGAGGAGATTACTGTTACCATTGGCGGCAGTGGCTATGAGAACTTTACATATACTGTTGCGGATGGAAAGCTGACCATTCCGGCGGCAGGCGTTACGGATGATATTGTTATTACCGCTGAAGGTGTGCTTCATGTTCACGAGCCGGATGAGTACTATAACTGCTCCTGTGGAATAAGCCTTGTAGCAGCTGTTTATACCGATGCTGCAGATGATGAGGCGGAATATTTTACGACTCTGACTTCGGCTATTGAGGCAGTAAAGAGCAGTACTTCGGCAGATACAACGGTTCGGCTGTTACAAAACGTGGATTTGGGCAGTGAACATCTGACAATCAAGGCCGGTGTGTTTAGCTTGGATTTGAATGGAAAAACACTGAGTTCTTCAGATGATAAGACCATTTATATGAATGGTTCCGGTGTGGAACTGACAGTCAAGGATAATGGTACAGGCGGTAAGCTTGATAACGCAGGTATTTTGATTAATACAGGTACATTGAATGTAAGTAGCGGTATTGTCTCTGTTATTACCATCCAAGGCGGTGAAGTAAATATCGAAGCCGGCACAATTGGTACCGTGAAGGGAAAATACGGCGAGATTACGATTGCCGGAGGCACAATTAACGGAGTCGAGAAAGCTGTGTATGTTGAGGGCGGAACCGTCAATATCACCGGTGGAACCATTAGTGGTGCCGGTGTGTACGCTGTTGGCGGTGAGGTTAACATCACCGGTGGAACCATCACCGGTGACAACACAGATGTAACTTGTGATGGTGCTGCAGTGACCTTTGGAATTGATGAAAATAGTGTGGGAGCTGTATTCCCCGGTGGAATCACCATTGCAGGAACCGGTGCGTATGCAAACCTGAACGGTTATTTGGCTGATGACGCAAGCTACTGGATGGCAACGGTTCAGAAGATACCTGCGGATGCGGATACAGCAATCACAGATGGTGATGTGCAGGTGAAGCAGAAAGCAGTTTATACCGTAAGCTTTACAGGTACGAACGTAAGCACCGATGGTGCTGCAACTGCTCTGAAGGATTGCGAGTATAAGGCAGTCCTGACTGTAGAGGAGGGCTATCAGCTACCTGAAAGTATTACTGTGGAGATTGGAGGTACGGCTGTTACCGGCTATACCTATGAGAATGGTATCCTGACCATCCCCGGTAGTCTGATTACCGATAATATCAAAATCACCGCTGTTGGTGTGTTGAAAACCTATATGGTATCCATTACAGATGGAGAAGGCAATCCGAGTGTAAGAGTGACACTGAGTGGCAGTGAAAGTGTACAACATGGTCAGCAGTATCAGGTGACGCTGAACAATAATGTGGGAAGCGATATTGTCCTGGAGAATGTGAAGGCTGCCGGCGTGGATATTAGTAAAAGTGTTACTTTCGATGAGAATAGTCATTTGTTGACAATTCCTGCTGAGTTGGTTACCGGTGATATTGTGATTTCTGCAGAACCAACTGTTGTGATTACCATAAATGGTAATGACGGTACTTGTACAAACGCCTATTTTGCAGGCGAAACAGAAGTTAAGATTACAGGTATAATATATGGTAAGGCATATTCAGTAGAACAACTGCAGTTCGAGAAAACCGGCTATACCTGTACCGGTATCAATACACAGGCGGATGGAAATGGTACTGCTTATGCGTTGGATGCAGAGCTTATAGCTACTGAAGATACAGAACTTTTCATGCAGTGGCAGGTGAATGAGTACAAGCTGACATGGATTCTGGATGGAGAAGAGAAAGAACCCGTGAATGTGACATACGGCGAAGCGTTACCGGAGCTTGAAGATGCTGAAAAAGAAGGATATACCTTCGTAAAATGGACAGGTGATACCGTTCCGGCCACCATGCCTGATGAGGATATTACAATCGAGTTAACCTCTGAGTGGAATGTAAATATCTACACTATCAGCTATTATGACAGTAAGGATGCAGAAGAACCTTTGAGTTCTGAAAGTATAGCGTATGGTGATGAGATGCCGGACGTTTCCTTCATGCCGGAGGATGGCTATGAGTTTCTGTATTGGGCATTGGCAGATGGCACAGAGTATGCGATTCCTGAGACTATGCCTGCTATGGATTTGAAGCTGTATGCGACAATACAGCCAAAAACCTATGCGTTGACCTTCGTGGATGGCAATACAACATGGACGAAAATGCAGTATAACGAAGCGGTTTATCAGAAGGTAGGGGAGGTAAAACCTAAGACCCAAAAGAAAGGATATACCTTTGAAGGCTGGTTTGATGAAGATGAAAATAAGTATGATGAGAATTATATTATGCCAGCCCATGATGTGATCTTTAAGGCTAAGTGGACGATTAAGCCCGACGCCATTACTCTGAACAACAAAGTGTTAAATCTTCAGATTGGCGAGACAAAAGCCTTGATTGCAACTGTGAAACCCGATGATGCAGAAAATAAAGAGGTGACATGGAATAGTAGCGATACAGGCATTGTGACTGTGGATGAGCAGGGTAATGTCACTGCTGTTGCGGTAGGAAGTGCTGAAATTACAGCAACAACTCATAATGGTAAGACTGCGAAGTGTACCGTAAATGTCTATGATTACAGCCTGAATCTGTCTGAAGTGACGTTGGAACTGTCTAAAATGGAGACGGTGACTTTAACGGTAAGTGACGGCATCAATGCAGTAAGCATGGTTACCTGGAGCAGTGATGACAATAGTGTTGCTACCGTAAATAAGAATGGTGTTGTAACACCGAAGTCAGCCGGAGTGGCACATATTAGTGCAGCAATCAAAAATGGTCCGACACTTGAATGTACTGTAACGGTAGAAAACAATGTTTTGAATGCGATTAACTTAAAAGATAAGGAATTAGTGCTGCATATTGGTGATACTGCAGCAATGAAGCTGTATTATACACCGAGTGATACAACCGTATCGAAAGATATCACATGGCTCTCCAGTGCACCGGAAGTTGCATCAGTAGTAGATGGAATGGTAACGGCGCATTCGAAAGGTACAGCACAAATTACAGCCAGCATCGCAGGTCTTACTGCAAGCTGTGAGGTTGTTGTAAAAGAGACCATGAATGTGGAGGAAATAGAGATTCCGACATTGACTGCAATTACTAATACACAGACAAAATTGTCAGATGTGAAACTGCCGACAGCACAGTGGAAATGGCTGGATGATTCAATTGCATTAACTCCTTTTGCAGGAATGCAGATGAAGGAGTTTGCAGCGATTTATACAGAAGATGAATACACTGAGCCGGTTACTGTTTCTGTTCCGGTAGAGCTTACTACTATCAAAAAATTAACCGTTCAAACGGAAAGCAAAAAACTTCTGGCAGGTCAGTCAACAGCAGCTTCTCTTGCCTGGGAAGTATTTGGAAATGCAGTTGATATGAGCACATTTGAAGATGCTGCAGTCTGGACATCAAGCAAGCCTGCTGTAGCAGAGGTTGTGCAGACTGAGGCAGGCGTTGAGATTAAAACCCTTGCAAAAGGAAGTGCGAAGATTAGCGTTAAGACCACAATTGGTGGAAAAGTATTTAGTGCACAATGCAGTGTATCGGTTGTCGAGGGAGAGGCTTCTGTTATCACAGTGGATTCTGTGGACAAATTTACACAGGATACAGAGAATACAATGCACTACAGTGCAGATTTGTCTGTGGAAGAAAGTGTACTTAATATCACTGCAACTAATACAAAGAAGCTTACCGTGAAGAGTGGAACCCCGGGTGTTGTTAAGGTTGGTGAAGCAGTTGCTGATGGTGAGAAGTATACGGTGCCTCTTACCGTTATGTCTGTAGGTGTTGCAAAGATTACAATCACGGCTAACGACCCTCTTAAAACCAGTCAGGAGATTTACCTTTATGTAACGGATGAAACGCTGAATTTGAGTACGACATCCATTACGGTAAACAGCCTGAAAACAGAAGGTGAAATTTTCTATATTTATCCGAACAAAGGATATGCACTGGAAGGCGTTGTTCAACTGACCGGTACGGATGCGGACAAGTTTGTCCTTTCTAAGGAAACAGAAGAAAATGCATATTCCATTATGGCAAAAGATGCTACTGTTGATGGTAAATATACCGTAAGTGTTAAGGTCGGCGATAAAGAATGTGCAAACGCTTTGAAGGTTCAAGTTATAACAGAGGAACCTAAAATTACAATTACGCAGACTAAGAAGGTAAATCTTTTCTATACAAAAGACAGTGGTTATGCCGACGGCGTCCTGACTGTAACGACAAGTGAAGTGCTGGAAGCAATTTCGCTTGAGGAGTGTGCGAACTTTACCCTTAGCGGAGAAGTTGTTTCAATGATTTCTCCGAAGACAGATGGTTTAACCAAGCAATGTGACAAGAGTGGAAAACTGGTAATTAAACTTGCCGGATACAAACCGATAAAGAAGAAAATAAGTATCACCGTTGAGGATAAGAAACCCAGTCTTTCCCTTAGCACCCAGACCGCATCATTATATCCTGAATTGGGCATTGAGAGTGCGAATGTAAGTATCCTTGAGAAAAACGGAAAAGTAAATTATGGGATGTCTCTTGATAATGTAAGTGTTTCACTGAAAAATGCAGATGGATATTCCGTAGAAAAGTCCGGGGATTCAATTGTTATTACAAGAACCGATACCACAAAGAACAAAAAGGTTAAGATGAAACTTGTATTAACATCGGATGCATGGTCAGAACCTATTGAACTCGCGTATACTGTGAAAGTAAATACGAAAAAACCTGCAATCAAACTGGACAATAAGCAGGTTCACCTTAACATGAACAGTGATGTGGCAGCCTACGACCAGGCGGTAGCAACTGTAAGCTGGAAGGATGCAACAGAGGCTCTTGATATTGAACATATCAGTGTCAGTGGTGCGAATGTGACGGCAGATGAAGTGATTAACAAGGGTATTGTGTTTACTTTTGATGGTACGACTGTAATTGCAAAATTGAATGATACTTCATGGGTGAAAAAAGGGACAACCTATAAGTTTAATGTTCAGGTAAAAACAACCGGCGGATACATCGCTACAACACCTCTTAATGTAAAAGTTGAGAATGTTGTGGAGAAAAATGCAGTTAAGGTCACAACAAAAGGCACCATAGATGTCTTTAAACGTGATTTGACAAATGTGGCATGTACACCGGTATTAAAATCAGTTAATGGCGAGATACTGGATGTGAAACTTACAGGCGTATCAGCACATCTGTTTTATGCAGTTTATGATAATGGAAAAGTATTCATTTATGCAGATCCTGATGCAGCCTTGATTAGTAAATACAAATACAGTGTGAACTTAGAATTTACTCTTCAGAATGCAGAAGGAGAAAGCTTTACAGTGACTACAAGTCCTGTCACACTTGAATTGAAGCAGAGTAAGCCCAAAGTGACTGTAGCACCGACGGAAGGAATTATCTACAGTGGTGCAGGTAACAGTATACAGATGGATATCAGTGCAGTTTTGAGTAATCGTAAGATTGCAATAGAAGATGTTCAGTTGAATAATAATAAGAATTTATTTGAACTGAATTATTCCGACGGTAAGCTAACCTTATCAGGCAACAGGAATTTTGTGAAAGGAAAGACCTATACGTTGAAATTAAAAGTTTCATTGGAAGGCAGAGCGGATAATGAGAAAGATATTATTATCAACTGCAAAGTAAAGGTGAAGTAGAAGTGCTTGAATGGAGCTGTCGCACTAAGTAATTAGTGCGCAGCTCCTTTTTGAATTACCCAGGCGTGTGCGGTTCTATCATGCCTTGATTGATGCAAAGTCCTTGAAAAAAAGCGAGAAATATAAGAATCTAAAGCGCGTTGTCGTAATTATGATTATGCAGTTTGATCCTTTTGGACATAATCATACGATTAGCAGCTACAGAAAAATCACCAGATGGTGGAAAAGAGAAGAGATGATACGTGAAGAGGGCGTAGAGGTTGGAATGGAAAAAGGAACGTTTCTTGATGCGATGAGCGGGATAAAATAGGGTGGCAGAAATGAAAAATTTCTTGTAATACTCCTGATTTCTGCTATAATATAATTAACAAAAGGCAATCGCCACAGAGTGGTTGACCAGTTAGAGAGACAAAAGCCTTCCCGCACCGGCCAAAGTACAGGGAAGGTTTTTGTTATGTTAGTGACAAGAGAAATCTTCCGATCTTGATTTAGAATATCAGTAAAGGAGCCCATATGATAAACCGCTTATTAGGAATAATGTACACATTACTAAATAGAGAAACCGTAACAGCGGCTGAGTTGGCTGAGCGTTTCGAGGTATCTGTAAGGACTATCTATCGCGATATAGAGGTGTTGAGTCAGGCAGGAATTCCGGTGTATGCACGAAAAGGAAAAAACGGAGGAATCTGCCTTATGGAGCAGTTTGTTCTTAATAAGATGTTAATTACTAAAGAAGAACAACAGGAAATTTTGTCGGCACTTTTATCCATTGAGGAGACTGCTGCTTCCGAGAAAAGAGAGATATTACATAAGCTGAGTAATTTCTTTAAAACAGAACCGGTAAATTGGATTGCGATAGATTTCTCGGATTGGGGCGACGGACAGAAGAAACTATATGAGGATATAAAAAGAGCAATTTTG
>CAZGSF010000070.1:0-10129 GCA_964528145.1 uncultured Lachnospiraceae bacterium
CCGCCGATTTCTTTGGAAATTTTATTACGGTTAGCTCTAAGGTCATCTGCTTCCTGCTGTGTTCTTCTGCTTTCTGCATCGAGCTCGATTACTTCGTCTACAAGGGGAAGCTTATTGTCCTGAAATTTCTTTTTAATGTTTTCTTTTACAACTTCAGGATTCTCTCTTAAAAATTTAATATCTATCATTGTGGATTCCTCCTAAAAATATTATCCTATTACTTCTTCAATAAAAATATGGTTTTCAAACATAAGATTTTTAAATGTGCCATCAGGATATTGTGTTCCTTTTTTATCTGTAAGCATTTTTAAAACCGGTCTGTTTGGAAATTCCTTATTCTGCTTTATTACCACGCCGGTTTCGCCTTCGTTGGTCACAACCTTTGTACCGGCGGGATAAACCGCAGTAAACTCAAGAAATACGTCTACTATTGTACCATCAAATTTAATATTTTTAAAGGTTTTTAAATATTCAACCGCTTCGTGTACCTTTACTCTCTCACATCCGATACCGCAAATCATTTCATCGAACGCATCGCACACATTAACAATCATACATTCGTAAGGTATTTCTTTTGCCTTTAAAGGAAATCCTGAGCCATCAATTCTTTCATGATGATATAATAAAATATTTTTACTGATATTACTTATCCAATTCTCTTCTTTAAGAGCAGAATATCCGTAAACCGTATGTTTCTTGTATTCTGTCAGTTCAACAGGAGAGAGCTTGGATAAATCCTTATTATCATACGGGATAGTCAAATATCGCAATCCAATATCATGAAGGAGACATCCTACACCTATGCTACGGATACTTTCCTCCGGCAATTTGAGCTTTAATGCTGTTAATGTAGCTAATGTACAAATGCTTATAGAGTGTTCATAAATGTCGGAACTTCTTTCTTTAATGTCGAACACCTGTTCTATAACATTTTCGTCTGATATTATTTCTCCGATTATCCTATCTGCAGTATTGCATAACTCTATTAAATTTTCATTATGCTGATAAGTATGATTCTCTAAAATGACTTTTACTTTTTCGGTAACAAATTCTTCTACTTCGCTTTTAAGAATTTCTATTGCTTCTGTTTTTGCTCCATCTTCTTGTATATATACAAAATCAATATCAAAATCTTTTAATTTTTCTATATATTCCGGTTTCAGTACAGTTCCTGTACCCAAAAGTATTTGATAATCAGAAGTCATAACCGGTTTACCAAGAATTTCATTACCCTGCAAATCTATGACCTTACATATTTTCATATTTATATAACCTCTTATTATTCTTCTCCCATTGCCATATCAAGTGCCTGCTTTTCTTCACCTCCAAGTGAAATATTGCACTGACCGTTTTTTATTTCCTTGGAATAGCAATAACATCCTTCTGCACTGTGAACAGAATTAATTATAACACCACTATTATTTTCATCAAGCAATGCCAATGAGAAGCTTAACTTTCCCCCCATTTGATTGAAAGCATCATATTTTACCAGACCGACTTTTTGGAACGCTGACTCAAATTTTTTGTAAAGAATATTAATATCCTTTTTGTTTTTCTCGGTAGCCACTTTCAAGAATTTGTTATCTTCAAAAAGACCAATGATTTCTTTCTCAAGACTTTTTACTTCTTTTCCACGCATGAATTTATTATATTTCTTTTTCAATTTGCCCAAGCTTGCCATCTGAACAATAACCAGAATTAACAAAACTATTATAACGGCTGCCATTCCGGCTAAAACATAACCTATATCTAAATTGCCCAGTCCTATGCTCTCCAAAAACATGCTGTTCATAATATTCTCCTGTACTTTGCTGTTGTTATCTGTATTGAATTATATAACTATTCCTGTGGTCTTACCAAAAGCTCCACTAACTTATCCAAATCATCATTATTATAGAATTCAACTTCCAATTTACCGGAACCGTTTTCCTTTGCGGTAATTGATACCTTTGTTCCAAGTACCTGTTTAAGCTTTTCTTCTATATCCTGATAAAATACGTCAAGATTCTTTTCTGTTACTTTTTTTGCTTTAGCAGGTTTATTAAGATTCTTAACAAGCTTTTCTACATCTCTTACACTTAATTTTTCATCAAAAATCTGCTGGGCAATAGTATACTGCTGCTTAGGATCTTCAATAGAAAGGAGTGCTCTGGCATGTCCGGTAGTAAGCATCTCGTCTATTACCATTTGCTGTACATCATCACAAAGTTTTAATAAACGCATGGAATTAGTAACTGCTGTTCTACTTTTTGAAACACGCTCTGCCACTTCATCCTGCTTAAGATTAAACTCTGTTAACAAACGTTTATATGCCTGGGCCTCTTCAATAGGATTGAGATTTTCACGTTGAATATTCTCTATTAAAGCAATCTCTACAATTTCCTGCTCTGTTAAGTGTTTGATAATTACAGGAACTTCCTTTAAACCTGCCAATTTAGCAGCACGCCATCTTCTTTCACCGGCAATGATTTCATAATAATCATCACGCTCCTGAACAAGAATCGGCTGTAACAAACCAAACTGTTTGATTGATTCAGAAAGCTCTAATAAAGCATCTTCATCAAAATTCTTTCTGGGCTGTTCTCTGTTAGGCTCCACTTTAGTGATTTTAACTAATGTTTCAGCAGTACCCGCTTTAACTTCTTCTTTCTTTTCAGATTTTTTTGCCTTTGTGTCTCCGACTGCATTTGGTATTAAAGCATCCAGTCCTTTTCCTAACCCTCTCGCTGCCATTGCTATACTTCCTTTCCACCAATTATTTCATCTGCAAGTGCCATGTACGCTTCTGCTCCGGCTGACTTAGGATCGTATACATTAATAGGCATACCATAACTGGGAGCTTCTGCTAAACGAATATTTCTTGGAATTACTGTATTATAAACTCTCTGTTTCAGATTGCTTTTTACATTTTCTACTACCTGCATGGAAAGGTTAGTTCTGGAATCATACATAGTAAATACTACACCTTCCATATCTAATTCCGGATTAAGTCTTTCTTTTACAAGATTTACAGTATGGATTAACTGGCTTAATCCTTCAAGAGCATAATATTCACACTGAATAGGAACTAATACTGCATCAGCAGTAGTCATCGCATTAATAGTTAACATACTTAATGAGGGAGGACAATCAATCATGATATAATCATACTGGTCCTTGATGTAATCAACTTCACTTTTTAAAATGTATTCTTTTTTCTCTACACCAATTAATTCAATTTCTGCTGCTGCTAAATTAACATTGGATGGAAGAATAGAAACATTTTCGATTACATTATTAATTACACAATCTCTGATGGCACATTCACCTAAGATTAATTCATAAATCGTATTATCTAAATCATTCTTATCTACACCGAATCCACTGGTTGTATTTCCCTGAGGATCCATATCGATTACCAGAATCTTTTTACCTTTTGCAGCTAAAGAAGCTGATAGATTGATAGAAGTTGTGGTTTTACCCACGCCACCTTTTTGGTTGGCAATTGCAATAATTTTTCCCATTATATCACCTTTCGCTTTGCTAAAGTTCCTCTTTAACAACTAATATGTATTTATTCAAATTCCCTAAATAGACTAGAATTTATTATAACACTAAAACTTAGAATATTCTATATAAAAATCATTAGCTTTTTAGTTATTTTCTGGAATATAATAAGTATTTTAGATAAAAAAAGGCGTGAAACTCTATGTTTTTCAATGTTTCACGCTTGATTTTTTGAAATGTTTCACGGATTTTTTACAATATCTTGGGTTGGAATGTTTCACGTGAAACATTATCTTGTACCATATTATCTATCAACCACAAGATGTTTCACGTGAAACAATTATTAGTTCTACTGTAATTGTATCAAACCATTTCTTATTGCAAAAACTGCTGCCTGTGTTCTATCTGCTACATCTATTTTTTTAAATATATTTGACATATGATTTTTTACAGTTCGCTCACTTATATTTAATGTAGTAGCAATTTCTTTATTAAACATTCCGTTTGCAACAAGAATTAATACTTCTATTTCACGTCTGGTCATAGATTCTATTTTTTCTTTATCTGTATCTCTTTTAATAAGACGCGCATTGAGTGCAGGAATTAAACTGGGCTGTATATAATTCTCACCGGTTAATACTTGTGAAATAGCTTTCTTCAATTCTGCTGATTCAGAATCTTTCAAAAGATATCCGTTCGCTCCAATATCAATTGCCTTAACAAGATACTCTACTTCATTATGTACTGTAAGCATAAGAACTTTAATATTTATTTTCTGAGATTTAATTTGTTCCAATACTTCAATACCGTTTTTCTTTGGCATATTAATATCCAGAAGAAGTACCTCAGGTAATTGTCCTAATTCTTTAAGTAATGTAATACACTCTTCGCCATCTTTTGCTTCCGCAACAACTTCTATTGTTCCGTCGAATTCCAATAAATGTTTTATCCCTTCGCGCATCATTCCATGATCATCTGCGATCATCACTTTTATACTCATTTATACTCCTCCTGTACCTTATCAAATTTATTTGTCATGTATAGGTACATATATATTAATACAAGTCCCTTTTCCATTTTGAGAATTGATACTAATTGTTCCTCCCAGTAAATTAATTCTCTCCCTCATTATTTTTAAACCATAATGATTTGACATAGAACTGGATACATCATAAATATCAAATCCCACACCATCATCTTTTACTTCAATATCAATACTATTTAAGTGTTGATTGTTTTTTACTTTAACAATAAGAAGCTGGCACTCTGAATGTTCCATTGCATTAAGGCAACATTCCTTAATAACACGATATAAAGAAATTAGTAAGATCTGATTGCTGCTTTGAATATTATCGATTTCTGAATTAACCTGTATTTTATATCTGTCTTGAAGTTTTCTTAGAAAATCATTAAGCATATCTGTAAAACCTAAATCATCAAATGACATAGGTCTTAGGTCAAAGATGGTATTTCTTATATCCTCTATAATGGACTTCATATTTTTATTAATAGAAGCCAGTTCTAATTTAGCTTGTATAGGATCCTTATCTATATACATGGAACTGAGTTCTATTCTATGTATAAGATGTGCAAGATTCTGTAAAGATGTATCATGCAAATCTCTCGCAATACGCTGCCTGTCCTTTTCCTGAATATCCAAGTTCTTCAAATTAAAATCTGATTCTTTATCTTCTAAAAGTGATTGAATATTTTCAGTATAATGATTCAACCGGTTAATCTGGCTATACAGATTACGGTTCTCATTTTCTAAGGTATATTTTTCTTTATTACCTTTATCGATTTGTTCCTTATATACATTCTCTACATTTCTGGGAGAGAAGACTTTAAAATCAGTATCCTCTTTATCATATATAGATTTAAGGTAAGCATCTATTTCCTGTATACGATTAAGATTCTTATTAACTTTTTCTTGTAGTCCCGCCTTCTCTTCGGAAATCTCATTAAGCGTTTCTTTAATTATAATCTGCTTATCCTGCTTCATGATTTCACCCCTATCATTTCAGCACTTATGAGTATTTAGTACTACGTTTATATATTATACCAAATTAAAATATATTTAAAGTATTATTTCTACTTTAATGGTTCCTTAGCAGGAAGACCTGCTTTGCGAGGATACTTAGCGGGAGTATTCTTGATTTTATTTATTACTAAAAGATTCCGGTAAATGTCTGAATCAGGAAGAGTAAGCTCAACCTGTTTATCTACCTTACCCCCAAGGATAGATATTGCTTTATCTGCTTCTTTCAACTCTTCAACTAATTTTTCTGATTTATATGAAATGAAGCTGCCGTCAATATTTACGAAAGGTAAACAAAATTCTGACAGTGTTGTCATATTTGACACTGCACGAGATACACATAAATCAAACTTCTCACGATAATTTTTATTCTTAGCGTAATCTTCAGCTCTTCCGTGAATGGTTTCTACCTGTTCAAGTCCAAGAGTTTCTATTACAGTATTCAAAAAATTGATTCTTTTATTTAATGAATCAAGTAAAGTTACTTTAAGCTCAGGAAATGCAATCTTTAAAGGAATTCCGGGAAATCCTGCACCGGTTCCAACATCAATTAAAGTCTGGTCTTTTAAATCACATGCTTTAATAAGGGCAAGACTGTCTAAAAAATGCTTTTGAATAACTTCTTCAAATTCCGTGATAGCAGTCAGGTTCATGAAACTGTTCCATTCAACCAATAATTCATAAAATGTAAGAAATTGTTCCATCTGCTTTTCAGACAATGTGATATTCAAACTTTCAAGTCCTTTATTAAAATAAGTTAAATCATAATTCTTTGTCATTTTAATCCTCTCGCGCAAGACCGTATCCATTATAGCCATCCATTTTCGGATGCCAGCAATTCACACGTAATATGCAATTTACTTCTGCGCCATCTGTAATTGCCTTTACGGTTTTGATTGCTAACAACTATCTTTCACCATCGTAATCTGAACAGCACAGATTTCAAACCCTTTTTCCTTTGCTTTCAATTTAAAAAGTTCAAAACATTCTTCATCTTTTTTAAAAAAGCTTGTTACCAAATCCCAATAACTAAAGTTTTTAGTTAAATACATGGCTTTTTCCTCTTCTAATTACGTCCTTTGTAATGCTCAAGAAAAACAAGCAACACTGAAATATCAGCAGGTGAAACACCTGAAATTCTTGATGCCTGTCCCACGGAAACCGGGCGGAATTTCATAAGCTTCTGCCTTGCTTCTAAACGGAGGCTTGGAACATCATCATAATTCAAATCTTCAGGTATCATTTTTTTCTCCATCTTCTTATATTGTTCAACCTGACGGAGTTGTCGTAAAATATATCCTTCATATTTAATCTCAATATTTACCTGCTCAATAACATCTGCCGGTAAATTTTCACGTGCTTTATCAATTGGCGCAATTACCTCATAACTTAACTCCGGACGGCAGATTAACTCTGCTAAAGTTGCAGCAGTCTTCAGAGTAGATGACTCTACAGATGTTAAAAATTCCTGAATTTCTTTGTTAGCACCAACTGATGTATTTTTAAGTCTTTCTATTTCACTTTGAATCTGCTGTTTTTTTGACTGCAAAGCATCATACTGCTCCTGACTGATAAGTCCTACTTCATATCCTTTTTCTCTGAGACGAATATCCGCATTATCCTGACGAAGAAGAAGTCTGTACTCAGAACGTGAAGTCATCATACGATAAGGCTCAAAATTTTCTTTTGTTACAAGGTCGTCAATTAATACACCGATATATGCTTCAGATCTGTCAAGAATTAATTGATTTTTACCAAGAATCTCCATTGAAGCATTAATTCCCGCAATGAGTCCTTGGGCTGCAGCCTCTTCGTAACCACTACTTCCATTCATCTGGCCGGCACTGAAAAGTCCTTTTATATCTTTAAATTCCAAAGTAGCATAAAGCTGCCCGGGATTAATACAATCGTATTCAATTGCATAGGCATTTCTTACAATTTTACAATTTTCAAGTCCCGGAACTGTGCGATACATTGCAAGCTGCACATCCTCAGGAAGTGAAGAAGACATACCGCCAACGTACATTTCATTAGTATGAATTCCTTCAGGTTCAATGAAAACCTGATGTCTTTCTTTATCAGCAAATTTTACAACTTTGTCCTCGATAGACGGACAATATCTGGGTCCTGTACCTTCAATAACTCCTGCATAAATAGGAGAACGATCAAGATTTCCACGGATAATTTCATGAGTTTTCTCATTAGTATAAGTTAACCAGCAGCTAATCTGCTCCTTCTGAATATCATCGGGATTAGTAGAAAATGAAAAGGGCACAATTCTTTCATCACCGCATTGTTCTTCCATCTTGGAAAAATCAATGCTTCTCTTATCCATACGTGCAGGAGTACCTGTTTTGAAACGACGAATATCAACACCCATTTCTTCTAAAGATTTGGTCAAATGAGTTGCCGCCTGAAGACCATTTGGTCCGGTATAAGTAATTGCCTCACCGCAAAGACATCTTGCGTTAAGATAAGTTCCGGTACAAAGAATTACTGCCTTACATTCGTAAATTGCTCCGGTACAAGTTTTTACTCCGATAATTTTTTTAGTCTTACCATCTTCATTATCTTCCCATAAAAGTTCACATATTTCAGCCTGTTTAATGGTGAGATTATCCTGATTCTCCAAGACTTTACGCATCTCACGGGTATAATCCGCTTTATCCGCCTGAGCGCGAAGAGAATGTACTGCAGGACCTTTGGAAATATTCAGCATCTTAGACTGGATAAAAGTTTTATCAATATTTTTACCCATCTCACCGCCAAGTGCATCAAGTTCACGAACAAGATGTCCTTTAGATGAACCACCAATATTCGGATTACAAGGCATCAGCGCAATACTATCAACACTTACCGTAAAAATCACTGTATCAAGACCAAGCCTTGCACTGGCAAGAGCTGCTTCACATCCCGCATGACCGGCACCTATAACAATTACATCGCAGGCTACCCGTAAGGGTGCCTTGTTAATTCTAATCTCAGGCATAATCTAACCTCTTTCTGTTAGTAAATTTTTATAATTTTGAGTTTTAAAAATTTCCAACGCAAGGCCCTTGAAATGCGTCAGCACTTAACGAGGTATTTTCGAGTTTAGTGCTGCTACGACATTTCACGGAGCGAAAGCGTGCCTAAGTGGAAACTTTAATAACTCAAAACTCCTTAAAATCTTACTTACCCATACAGAATTTAGAAAAGATTTCATTCACCAAATCTTCTCCAACTTCTTCACCTATAATAGTACCAAGTGCCGCATAAGCACTCATCAAATCTATGGAATAAAAATCTTCCGGCATTTCATTAAGCAAACTTTGCTTTACCATCTTCATACTCTGCAGTGCATCCATAATTGCTGATTTATGGCGCATATTGGTAATGTAAAGTTCATCATTAATCTTAATTTTACCTTGGAAAAACATATCCTTCAAGGTTTGTTCAAACTGCTCAATACCTGTATTTTCTTTTGTTGAAGTCTTTATAACAACAAAATCTTTTTGTAATTTTTCTTTTAATAATTCTTCACTTACAACACCTTCAAGGTCAGACTTATTAAGCAGGATAATACATTTTTTGTCCTGAATCATTTGAATAATTTCATCATCACTGTCATCAAGAGGAACTGATGAATCCACCACATAAAGAATTAAATCTGCCTCATCGGCATATTTCTTGGCTTTCTCCACACCGATTTTTTCAACAACATCTTCAGTGGTACGTATTCCGGCGGTATCAATAATATTAAGACCTATGCCGTGAAGCTTAATTGTCTCTTCCAAAATATCACGTGTTGTTCCCGCAATATTGGTAACAATGGCTTTTTCTTCACCCACCAAAAGATTTAAAAGAGAAGATTTTCCTGCATTTGGCTTTCCAACGATTACGGTATTAATTCCTTCTTTTAACATTTTACCATTATCAGCAGAATCCACTAAAGTTTGAAGTTCGCCTAAAATATCTTCTGTTTTTACCATCAGCTGCTCGGGATATCCGTCCAAACTAATATGCTCCGGATCATCAAGCGCTGACTCAATAAATGCAATTTCGTAAATAATTTTTTCTCTTAAGCTTCTTATTTTATCAGAAACCGAACCTTTCAACTGTTTTACAGATGCATCAAGGGCATACTCGTTTTTGGCATGAATTACATCAATAACTGCTTCTGCCTTGGAAAGATCAATTCTTCCATTTAAAAAGGCACGTTTTGTAAACTCGCCCGGTTCCGCCAGTCTGGCGCCGCTTTTCAGTACTGCTTCCAATACTTTTTGCACCATAAGAACACCACCATGGCAGTTAATCTCTACAGTGTCTTCCGCAGTATAACTTCTGGGTCCCTTCATAACAGAGATGATAACTTCATCAATAATTGTGTCATTATCCACAATATGACCATAATGAATGGTGTGGCTGTCCACATCTGTCAAACGTTTCTTACCACTTCCAAGTTTACTTATTTTATCAACAATCTGAATCGCTTCATCACCGCTGACACGGATAATTCCAATTCCGGAATCAGAAAGTGCAGTTGCGATGGCAGCAATTGTATCAGTATGAAAAACTTTTGAATTCATAAAAATTTCCTTATTTTTAAAGGGTTTGCAGGTTAAA
>CAZGSF010000071.1:0-9977 GCA_964528145.1 uncultured Lachnospiraceae bacterium
CTTGGAAACGCTTGAGAAGAACGGTTATATACGTAGAGACCCTACCAAACCACGAGCAATCGAGATTTGTGATGACAGTTTTCAAATGGTTAGAACTGAAATGGTAAGTCTTCCTGTTATCGGAACTGTTGCTGCCGGTCAACCGATTCTTGCCCAGGAGAATGTGGAAAGCTACTTCCCTGTTCCGGCTGAATTTGTTCCTACCGGAGATTCATTTGTTTTAAAAGTAAAAGGTGATTCCATGATAAATGTAGGTATTTACAGTGGAGACCAGATTTTTGTTAATTGCTGCAACACTGCCCGTAATGGTGATACTGTTGTTGCCTTGGTAGATGATTCGGCTACGGTTAAGACCTTTTATAAAGAGGACGGACATATACGTCTTCAGCCTGAGAATGACAGCATGGACCCTATCATTGTAGATGATTGTCAGATACTTGGCAAAGTATATGGTGTTTTCCGCATTTTTCATTAAACATATAATTTGAAAGCTTATATTTAAAACCAAAAAGTTTCCATGGTCAATTAATTATCCATGGAAACTTTTTAATTTCATTTTACTAGTTTTATTCACCAAAACGAACCTTCATATATGCTTTTATTTCTTCCACACATCTTTCGAATCCAAGTTTTGAACTGTCAAGACACAGATCATAATTTCTTGCATCAGTCCACTCACGGCCGGTATGATATTTATAGTAATCAGCTCTGCGTTTATCGGTTTTCGCAATATATTTTTCAATTTCCTTAGTTGAAAGGCTTAATTTCTTTGCGACCTGTTCCATACAGAAATCCTTTGGTGCATGCACAAATACACTGAGAACATTATCGTAATCTTTAAGTATATAATCTGCACAACGTCCCATTATTACGCATGCTTTCTCTTCTGCCAACTGCTTAATAACCTTTGCCTGGTAATTAAAAAGATTATCATCAGAAACGAAATCATCACTTTCAGGACTGATTAATTCGCCATTATATGCACTTTTATTAAGTCGGAATAAGGTAGGTGCTTTAACATTTTCATCCGCTTTAACAAAGAGTGCTTCATTAATGCCGCTTTCATCGGAAGCAAGTTTCATTAACTCTTTATCATAGAAATGTATTCCTAATTCGTTGGCAAGCATTTCTCCTACTGTTCTGCCGCCACTACCATATTGTCTTGCAATTGTAATAACAATCTTTTCCATGATTAACCTCCTATTTATTCACCAAGATAAGCTTTCTTTATGGAATCATCATTTAATAAATCCTTTGCATTACCTTCCAGAACAATATTACCGGTTTCTAATACGTAAGCTCTGTCCGCAATGGATAACGCTTTTTTCGCATTCTGCTCAACAAGTAAAACAGTTGTACCGCTTTTGCTTACCTGTTCAATAATATCAAAAATTTCATTAACAAATATTGGTGAAAGTCCCATTGAAGGTTCATCCATAAGAATAATCTTGGGATGAGACATTAATGCACGTCCCATGGCGAGCATCTGCTGTTCACCACCACTTAAGGTTCCTGCCATCTGGTTTTTACGTTCTTCAAGTCTTGGGAAACGATCATATACTGTTCTTAATGTCTGCTCGATTTCTTCTTTATCTTTTCTTGTATATGCTCCCATTTTCAAGTTTTGAAGCACTGTTAATTCTGCAAATACACGTCTTCCCTCGGGAACATGAGCCATACCCATTGATACAATTTTATGCGCCGGTATTTTTGTAATATCCTTGCCTTCAAAATAAACAGAACCTGTTTTTGGGGATAATAAGCCGGTAATTGTATGAAGTATGGTGGTTTTACCTGCACCGTTTGCTCCTATTAAGGCGATAACTTCACCTTGATTTACTTCAAAAGATACACCTTTGATGGCCTGTATCATTCCGTAATATACCTGTAAATCTTTTATTTCAAGCATTGCCATATAACAATTTCCTTACCTTTCCGTTTTAATGGATACCATATAATGCTTTATTCGCCTAAATAAGCCTTTATAACTTCTGAATCATTAAGAACTGTTGCTGTTTCGCCCTGAGTTAATATACGTCCGAAATTGAGAACTGTAAGTTCTTCACAAATTCCTGAAACAAGCTTCATGTCGTGCTCAATCAAAAGAATTGTCATGTCAAATTTTTCTCTGACAAATCGGATGGTATCCATAAGTTCTAATGTTTCGTTTGGATTCATTCCTGCTGCAGGCTCATCTAATAATAATATTTTAGGTCTGGTAGCAAGTGCTCTGGCAATCTCCAGTTTACGCTGTTTACCATAAGGAAGATTTGAAGCAAGAATATCTGCTTCTTTATCCAAATCAAACACCTTAAGAAGCTCCATTGCTTCTTCATTCATAAGTTTTTCTTCTTTATAAAATTTAGGGAGTCTGAAAATACTTGTAATGGTCGAATATGGATGATGATTATGAAGACCAACCTTTACGTTTTCAAGTACAGTCAGATTTTTGAACAATCTTATGTTCTGGAATGTTCTTGCGATTCCTTCTTTGTTAATATCAATGGTCTTTTTACCGGTAATATCTTTACCGTCAAGTGTTATGATACCTTCATTGGGTTTGTATACACCTGTTAAAAGATTAAATACAGTGGTTTTTCCAGCACCGTTGGGACCAATCAGACCATATAACTGTCCTTTTTCAATTGAAATATTAAAATCATCTACTGCACGAAGGCCGCCAAATGATATGGTTAAATTTTTTGCCTCTAATAATGCCATTTCTATTCAGCCTCCTTTTTCAGTTTTTGTGAACGTTTTTCATTAATGATGTGTTTTAAGGAATATTTTTCCCTGAACTCCAAGCATTTCGGACTCCAGTTGAAAAGCATCATGATAATTAATACTATAGCGTAAATAAGCATTCTGTAGCTGTTAAGGCTTCTTAAAAGCTCAGGAAGTAAGGTTAATATTACTGCTGAAATAATGGAGCCTCTGATATTACCGATGCCACCTAAAACAACAAATACAAGAATCATAACTGACATGTTGTAACCGAAATTTTTAGGGGTTGCTGTTAAGGTCGATAAATTGTGTGCATACAACACGCCGGCAACACCTGCTAATGCTGCTGAAATGGAAAATGCCATCAATTTATACTTGGTAATATTGATTCCGATTGATTCCGCAGCAATACGATTATCACGAATCGCCATTATGGCACGACCGTCCCTTGATTGGGTAATATTAAGCACAATAAACAATGTTACAATAATTAAAATTGTTCCGATTACAAAGTTTGAATCCTTGGGTGTGCCTGTAATACCCTGGGCACCATTTATAATCATCATTCCGTCAGCTTCCATATTTAAGGATAACGCATCTTTAATTGAAAAATGAAAACCGTTACTGTCCTTACCAATATAAAGGACGTTCATTATATTTTTAATAATTTCACCAAATGCAAGGGTAACGATTGCCAAATAGTCACCTTTCAATCTAAGAACCGGTATTCCGATTAATATACCGCAAATACCGGCAGCCAGTGCGCCAATCAGGATTGCAATAAAAAACCTGATTCCGCTATTTGGAATTGTCGTCATCATTGATTTTGAAAAGAATGCACTTGCAAAAGCTCCCACGCACATAAAACCTGCATGTCCAAGACTCAGTTCACCTAAAATACCTACTGTAAGATTAAGAGAAACTGCCAAAATAACATAAAAACAAAGTGGTACTAAAAGTCCCTGCATGAGACTTGACATATTTCCGCTTTTAATCAATATCTGAACGATTATAAATGCTATAATAACAATTCCATATGTAATGGAATTACTTTTAACGTTTTTACTCAAATTAATTTTCTTTGCTTTCATAACTATCCTTCCTGTCCGATGTCTTATACTTTTTCCTGAATGTTCTTACCAAGTATTCCGGTAGGTTTTACAAGAAGAACAATAATTAAAACCCCAAACACTATGGCGTCAGCCATCTGGGAAGAAATATATGCTTTACCGAAAATCTCGATTACTCCGAGAAGAATTCCTCCTATCATTGCACCGGGAATTGAACCGATTCCACCAAATACAGCAGCAACGAATGCTTTGATTCCGGGCATAGCTCCTGTATACGGAGTTAAAGAAGGATATGAAGAACATAAAAGTACTCCTGCAATGGCAGCTAAAGCGGAACCTATACCAAAGGTTAATGCTATCGTTCCGTTAACATTAATTCCCATCAACTGTGCCGCACCTTTATCTTCTGAAACGGCCAACATTGCCTGACCGGCTTTAGTCTTATTAACAAATAAAGTTAATGTAATCATAATAATAATACAAGATATGATGGTTACAAGTGCTTCACCCGTAATGTTAATGGCACCATCTGCAAGCTGTATACCCGGAACGGTTACAACAGAAGTAAATGATTTGGTATTTGCGCCAAATATTAAAAGTGCAAGGTTCTGAAGTAAATAACTTACACCAATGGCAGTAATCAGAACAGCCAGTGATGAAGATGCATTTCTTAAAGGCTTGTAAGCAACGCGTTCAATTACAAGTCCCAATACCGTACAAACAACCACTGCAACAATAATTCCTACAACCGGAGGAAGTCCTAATGTTGTTACAACAGTAAAAACTGCAAATCCACCAACCATAATGACATCACCATGGGCAAAATTCAACATCTTGGCAATACCGTAAACCATAGTATAGCCAAGCGCAATAATTGCATAAACACTACCCAGACTTATACCATTTATCAAATAGGTAATAAAGCTCATAAACACACCTCTTCTTGTTTTTTATCCAACGTTAAGTATAACATTTGTAAAATGCATTATCAAGGAAAATATGCGTAAAATAGGAATAAAGGACGTTTATTTCAACCAAAAAGAGAGTTGCCCAATAGCAACTCTCTCGAAAATCAAATTTTATTACATTGCTGTGTATACACCGTTTTTGATAATAACAGCTTTGGGAGCTTTGTTGGTCTCGCCGTCTTCTGTCCAAGTCATACCTTCACCGGTAAGACCATCTACGGTAATCTGAACAAATGCTGCTTTTAAAGCTTCGCAAAGATCAGAAACTGCCATATCAGGTGTTGCACCACTCTGCTCAATTGCAGCTTTAATAGCATATACTGCATCATAAGCGTCTGCTGCAAACTGGTTAGGAATTTCATTGTAAAGCTCCTGATATTTAGTAACAAATGAAACAGTAAGATCATCTGTAGCATCTGCCGCGAAAGGAGTTAAAAGCATAACGTTTTCTGCAAGACTTGTATCGAAATTCTCAACACTGAGAATTCCGTCCATACCGTCTACACCAAAGAATGTAGGTGCGTATCCCATCTGGTTAGCCTGAGTTAAGATTAAAGAAGCTTCTGTATAGTAGATAGGAAGGAATACAAGCTCTGCGCCTGCATCTTTTGCTTTCTGTAACTGTACAGAGAAGTCTGTAGCACTATCAGCTGTAAAAGCTTCTGATGCTACGATTTCGAAAGGCTGGTTAGCTGCTTCAGTTGCAAATTTTGTAAAAATACCATTTGAGTAAATGGAAGAACTGTCATAAATAACTGCAACTTTTGTTGCAAGACCATTCTCACCAATGTACTGTGCAGATGCGGAACCCTGATTAGGATCAGAGAAACATACACGGAAAGCGTTAGGATACTGTACACATTCTACTGCAGAACCTGAAGGTGTAAGCTGGAACATGTTATCATTATATGTTTCAGCTGCTACTGCTGTACAAGCACCACTTGTAACGGTACCAACCATAATCTGCATACCCCAGTCTTTTAAAACATTGTATGCGTTAACAGCTTTTTCAGGGTCACCTTCGTCATCCTGGAAATTCATTTCAAATGTATAACCATTTACACCACCTGCAGCGTTAATCTCATCTACAGCAATCTGCATAGCATTCTGTACGCCGAGACCATACATTGCATAGTTACCTGTTGTAGGACCTGAACCACCAAGTTTGAAAGAAGCTTTGCTTTCAGTACTCTCTTCTGCTGATGCATCATCAGTAGTTTCTGTAGTGGTTGTAGTTGTTGAGACATTTGTTGTAGTATCTTCTGCGTTGCCACAACCGATAAACATAGTCATCATCATAGATGCAGCAAGAACGATACTTAAAAGTTTAGATACTTTTCTCATAATAATCCTCCTAAAATCATAATATAATCACAAATCATTTTATGGATGATTTGTGATTCTTGTAAATAATACACTTAATGTTTTTTTTTGTCAATGTTATTTTATTAATACATGTATTTTTATTTACAAAACATGGAACTATATATAAAAAGGAGGAATAAAAATATGGGAAGTAAATTTTTAGACAATATTGCACTGACCTTAACAATTATCGGTGCAATCAACTGGGGCCTTATCGGCTTTTTCAGTTTCGATCTGGTTGCCTTTATTTTTGGCGACATGTCATGGATTTCACGAATAATTTATGCGCTTGTAGGAATCTGTGGACTTTATCTTGTTACTTTTTATATGCGCATTAATAATGATGAAGAATAAGTATGTTTTTGAACTGATAAGCAAAAAGTTTCCGGAAAATAACCGGAAACTTTTTTTGTTTTAAAACAATTAAAATTGTGTTTTATCAATTACTTTTCCATCTCGCCAAATTCTTTCCAAATCATAGAACAGACGGTTTTCATTATCAAACACATGAACAATAATATCGCCAAAATCAAGTAAAATCCAATTGGCGGTATCATATCCTTCAACCTGTTTTACAGGCATTCCTGCACGTCCCAGAGTTTCTTCCACATTATCGGATAACGCCTGAACCTGACTGCGGTTTGAACCGCTTGCAATAATAAAATAATCTGCAAGGACGGAAACTTCCGAAATATCAATAATGCTTATATCTTCCGCTTTTTTGTCCTCCAAGGCATTAATTGCTAATTTTGTCATTTCTTTAGAAGTCATAATATTAAACCTCCTGCTTGTCTTTATAATAATTATATGTTTTTTCTGTCATCGGGTCAATTTCGCCGCCAATACTTTTTAAATAATCAAGTGTATCCTTTAATATCCATAGTAATGCTTTATCAAGATTATCAAATGCCAGTTTACGGATAGCATCCAAATTTGGAGCATTTTTTCTTGATGGTTCAATATAATCCGCAACAAAAATTATTTTTTCCAGCATTGACATACCCGGGCGACCGGTGGTGTGATTTAATATGGCATTAATAATGTCAGAATCCTGTATATGAAACTTATTCATGGCTATAAAACCGCCTACTTTCGCATGTAGCAAAAAAGGATTTCTTAACTCAATGTCACTAATATTAATATTATGCTTTTGGCATATGGACAGACGTTTGTCATTTTTCATGCATTTAGCACAATCATGTAAAAGTCCTGCCAATTCTGCTTTTTTTAAATCAACATCATAACACATTGCCAGTGAAGTGGCGGTATAGGCAACCCCCAGAGTATGACGGAAACGTTTGTCATCCTGGGTCTTTTCCATTGCCTTTCTTATCTTTTTAATATCTGCCGGTTTATTCATATTTTTTCCTTCAATCAATGATATAAATCATGTTCATTAATATATTGGATTACTTTATCAGGAACAAGGTATCTTATTGATTTACCTTCTTTAACATTTTCCCTGATTTGTGTGGAAGAAATTTCTATATTACCGCAATTAAGGATTAAAATTGTCCCGTTATATTTATTACTAAGCTTATCCGCAACAGCTTCTAATTCTTCACGGGTACTGTTATTACGGACAGCGGCAACAATTGTACACAATTCAAAAATCCTTTGAGGCATCTGCCATTTTTCCAAACCAATTAAGGAATCCGCACCTAAAATAAAATAATATTCAGTATCCGGATTATGCGCCTTTAAATGCTCAAGAGTCTCATAGGTATAAGTATTCCCTTCCCTCTCAATTTCCATTAAAGATAAAGCAAAATCAGGATTATCTTCAATTGCAAGTGATGTCATATCAGCGCGTATTTTGCCCTCAGGTATATTCATGCCCTGTTTCATATATGAAATTCCGCTTGGAATAAAAAGTACTTCATCTAATTCATATTCGGTTTTTGCTGTTTCTGCCAGAATCAAATGACCTGTATGAATGGGGTTGAAGGTTCCGCCCATAATACCGACTTTTTTTGCCATTATTTTCTCATCCTTCATCAAAATCTATTATTTGGGAAGTTCAATTTTCTTTTTATCTTTATTTTCTTTGTAAAGAACAATTTTTTTACCGATAACATGAACGACTGTGGAATGAGTTCTTTCCGCAAGTGCCTGTGCAATTGCTTTGGGGTCATCGAAGCAATTTTTTAACACTGCAATTTTTATAAGTTCACGATTGTTAAAGGCCTCTGCAACCGCCTCTGTTACCTCCGGAGTAAGACTGCTTTTTCCTATCTGAAAAACCGGATCCATAGTACTTGCAAGTCCTTTTAAATATGCTCTTTGTCTGCTGTTAAGTTCCATCATACGCCTCTTTCTTAATATAAAACTGTTCTATTTATAGTAATCAAAGGATAGACCATACATACGTACAGTATCCCCTTCTTCTATGCCAAGAGCTTCCAATTCTTCCAAAATGCCGTTTTCTTTGAGGAATTTCTGGAAAAATACAAATCCTTTTTCACTTTCAAGATTTGTATATCCAAGCATCTTTTCAATGCGTGGACCTTCTACCACATATTCATCCTCTTCTTCATCATAGGTAACACTATATGGCTCATTGGAGTACATATTTGCTTCTTCAGGGAAATATTCCTGTTCAAAAACAAGGGTTTCTCTTGGAAGTTCTTCCAACAAGTTATTTACATGATAAAGTAATTCGCGCACTCCCTGACCGCTGACAGCGGAAATAGGGAATACTTTTATGCCTTTAGGTTCAAATTCTGCTTTGATACGCTCCAGAGCATCTGAATCTTCCATCATCATATCCATTTTATTTGCAGCAATTACCTGGGGACGTGCAGCAATTTCGGCATTGTAAGCCTCAAGTTCCTTATTAATCGCATAAATATCCTCAACAGGATCCCGCCCTTCTGTACCTGCCGCATCTACAATGTGTATCATAACCCTTGTACGTTCTATATGTCTTAAAAATTCATGACCAAGTCCGATTCCTTCTGATGCACCTTCAATAAGTCCGGGAATGTCTGCAATGACAAAGCCCTTTGCATCCGGAAGGTCAACAACTCCAAGATTCGGGTTCAAGGTCGTGAAATGATAATTTGCAATTTTGGGACGTGCATTTGTTACACGTGATAAAAAGGTAGATTTTCCCACATTAGGGAAACCTACAAGGCCAACGTCAGCAATAACCTTAAGCTCCAGAATAAGTTCCAGTTCTCTTGCAGGTTGTCCGGGCTGGGCGTATTTGGGCGCCTGCATGGTACTTGTTGCATAATGCTGGTTACCGTTACCGCCTTTACCGCCTTTTAAAATCATATATTCTCTGCGTTCGCCTGACATATCGGCAATAACCTTGCCGCTTTCAGCTTCTTTAATTACAGTACCTTCAGGAACTTTAATATATATACTTTGTCCGTTCTTACCGCGACAATTCTTTTTGCCGCCTTCTTCACCATTCTGTGCCGCATATTTACGGATATGTCTGAAGTCAACAAGGGTATTAAGTCCTTCATCCACAACAAAATATACACTTCCGCCGTCTCCACCGTCTCCGCCGTCAGGACCACCGTTTGGTACATATTTTTCACGACGGAACGAAACATGTCCGTCTCCGCCTTTTCCACTTTTTACAAAAATTCTGGCTCTATCAGCAAACATATTAACCTCACATTAATTATAAAAGAGGCTTCAAACAAATTGTTTGAAGCCTTCAAAAGATTCGTATTAGTCTTCTACAGGATATACGGAAGCCTGCTTTTTGTCTCTTCCTTTTCTTTCGAAACGAAGAACACCGTCTACTAATGCAAACAGAGTATCATCTCCGCCAATTCCTACATTAACACCAGGATGGATTTTGGTTCCACGCTGTCTGTATAAAATATTTCCT
>CAZGSF010000072.1:0-9804 GCA_964528145.1 uncultured Lachnospiraceae bacterium
AAGTTTGCTCGTACTCCCGAGTACAACCAGATTTTCGCAGGTGATCCCGTATGGGTTACCGAGTCTCTGGCTGGTGTTGGTGTAGACGGCAGACCTCTTGTTACCAAGATGACCTTCCGTTATCTGCACACCCTGACCAACCTTGGTGCTTCTCCCGAGCCTAACCTGACCGTACTTTGGTCTACCAGACTTCCTGAGAGCTTCAAGAGATACTGTGCAAAGATGTCCATCGAGACTTCTTCCATCCAGTACGAGAACGACGACCTGATGAGAGTTACCCATGCAGATGACTACGGTATTGCATGTTGCGTATCTTCCATGGTTATCGGTAAGGAAATGCAGTTCTTCGGCGCACGTGCAAACCTTGCTAAGTGTCTGCTTTACGCTTTGAACGGCGGTGTAGACGAGGTTAGCAAGAAGCAGGTTGGTCCTAAGTATCGTCCTGTAGAAGGTGACGTTCTTGATTTTGATGATGTTTATGCTAAGTTCATGGATATGATGGAGTGGCAGGCAGATGTTTATGTAAACACCCTGAACATCATTCACTACATGCATGATAAGTACTGCTATGAGAGAGCAGAGATGGCTCTTCATGACAGAGACGTTAAGAGATACTTCGCTACCGGTGTTGCAGGTCTGTCCATCGTAGCTGACTCTCTTTCTGCTATTAAGTTTGCTAAGGTTGAAGTTGTTCGTGATGAGGACGGCGTAATCGTTGACTTCAAGACCACCGGTGACTTCCCTAAGTATGGTAACGACGATGACCGCGTTGACGAAATCGCTCAGGATATCGTTCACAAGTTCATGACCGCTATCAGAAGACATCATACCTACAGAAATGGTATTCCTACCACTTCCATCCTTACTATTACCTCTAACGTTACTTATGGTAAAGCTACAGGTAATACACCTGATGGACGTAAGAAAGGACAGCCTTTCGCTCCCGGTGCTAACCCTATGCACGGACGTGATACTCACGGTGCAGTAGCTTCCCTTTCTTCTGTAGCTAAGCTTCCTTTCAAGGATGCACAGGATGGTATTTCCAATACCTTCACTATCATCCCCGGAGCACTTGGTAAAGAAGATATGGTATTCTCCGGTGATATCGAAATCGATCTTAACAAATAATTTGACTATTGTTTCTTGAATTGAGGTGACCTAAATGGATCAGAATGCAATGATTGAAGATCTTGTAAAAATGCTGGATTCCGGCATGACAGAAGGCGTTGGCCACATAAATGTGGAATCTGATGCCAATACAAAGACAAAAGAAGTGCAGACATTAGGTTGTACAGATTGCTCAAGAACTCCTCTGGCGTGCAGCGTTCCTACGCTGCACCAGGGATTAGATGATTACCAATAACGAAAGGAGATTGTTACAATGACAGTAAATAGCGCACAGGTTGATAACCTTGTTAACTTATTAGATGGCTACTCTGTAAAAGGCGGACATCATCTTAATGTTAATGTTTTAAACAGAGAAACTTTATTAGATGCTCAGCAGCATCCTGAAAATTATCCTCAGCTTACTATCCGTGTTTCCGGATACGCAGTTAACTTCATCAAGTTAACTCCTGAACAGCAGGCTGACGTTATTTCTCGTACTTTCCATGAAGCAATCTAATTGCTTACATTGTATGTAGAATAAGTTTAAAGGCTTCGGATATATTTTCGAAGCCTTTTTATTTAAAAGAAAGAAGGATTAACATGCAAGGACGAATTCATTCATTAGAGAGCTTTGGTACCGTTGACGGCCCCGGCGTAAGATATGTTGTATTTACTCAGGGTTGCCCCATGCGTTGTGCCTATTGCCATAATCCCGACACCTGGCCCACTAATGGCGGAACATTAATGGAGCCTTCATATATAATAGAACAATACGAAAGAAATATCGGTTTTTACAAAGGCGGCGGAATAACCGTCACCGGTGGTGAACCTTTATTGCAGGTGGAATTTTTAATCGATTTATTTACCTTAGCAAAAGAAAAAAATATTCATACCTGCATAGACACTTCCGGTATTGTATACAAACCTTCAAATACACAATTAATAGAGAAACTTGATAAATTAATGAAACTGACAGATCTTGTCATGTTAGATATAAAACATATCGACCCACAAAAGCATCTTGAGTTAACTGAACAACCTAACGAAGGCATACTGGCTTTCTGTGAATATCTTAACAAAAAAGGCGTACCTATGTGGATTCGACATGTAGTTGTTCCGGGAATAACAGATGACGATAAATACCTTTTCGACTTAGGATATTTTATAGGTCAGTTTTCCAATTTAAAAGCTCTGGATGTTCTCCCTTATCATACCATGGGTGAAACAAAATACGAAAAATTAGGACTGGAATACAAACTTAAAGGTGTTCCTGCTATGGATAAAAATAAAATTGTAGATAAGAAACAAATGATTTTAAACGGAATCAAACAACGTCGTAGTGAAATGTAGTGTTATATGCTCAGTTAGTCTATGCTAACCAAATTTCGTTTAATTTTTCTTGCCAAAACAGAAAAAGTTCTTGTGCAAATAGCTAAAATATATTAGAATATATGTAACAATTGATTATTTTTTATCAATCAAAAGCAGTTTATTAAAGGAGGATATTATTATGGCTTACGTTATTAGTGATGCTTGTGTAGCTTGTGGTGCTTGTGAAGCACAGTGCCCTGTTGGTGCAATCAGCATGGGTGATGGCAAATTCGAAATCGACGCTGACAAATGTATCGATTGCGGTTCTTGCGCAGGACAGTGCCCTACCGGTGCTATCTCTGAAGGCTAATTGCCACACATCTTATTAGAACGCATATATTTATGTTGATTAAGGCATTCAAAAAAATGAATGCCTTTTTCTTTTAGATTTTTTCTCTTCATCCTTTTCAAAAAGCTTCCTTTTACTGCGTAAGCGCAACAATTCATCAAGCTTCTGATAATATTCATCTTCCCTCTGCCCCCTGGCTTCTTCTCTTGCATCCTCACGCTGCTCCTGCAGACGGAACTGATAATCTAATTCCTTAACTACACTTTCTCTTATTTCATCACACAATTCTTTATTATTTTCTTTTAACGTTTCTGCTATCATTTGTTGCAAAAGCCATTGAAGTCTCCTTGCTTTCTCCGCTTTACTCTCCTCCACATCAGTTTCTCCGGTTACAACCTCAGGCATTTTCTCCGGCAATTGTAAGGCTTCAACTTTACCGTCTTTCAAAAATAAGCGAATTGCTTTTAGTTGTAATCCCTGCTCCTTTAATTCCTTTATCTCCTTAAATCGTTCTACGTCTTTTTGAGTATAATACCGGTGTCCCAATTCATTACGTTTAATAGGTAACTGTAATTCCTCCTCCCAATAGCGAAGCACATGTGACTCCACATCAACCATTTTTGCTGCGTCTGAAATTAAATAATGTTCTTTTATCATATTTCTTATCTCCTTTTATTTGATGATATAAAAAAAGAGGACATGCCTTTTAAACTTGTCCTCTTTTGTATTTGCATAAAATATTAAATTATATTTATTGATTTTATCTTTGCAGATTCGCAAATTTGGTGTATTTGGGAATCCATGCCAGTTCAACAGTTCCTATCGGACCGTTTCTCTGTTTAGCAATAATAATCTCAGCTATATCCTTTTTCTCCGTATCATGATTGTAATAATCATCACGGTATATAAACATAACTACGTCCGCATCCTGCTCGATAGCACCAGATTCACGAAGGTCAGAAAGCATGGGCCTATGATCCGGTCTTTGTTCAACAGCACGGCTAAGCTGGGAAAGCGCCAACACCGGCACACTAAGTTCTCTTGCCACAGCCTTTAATGAACGTGATATATCTGAAATTTCCTGCTGCCTTGAATCGGATTTACCGCTTCCCGACATCAACTGAAGGTAGTCAATAATAATCATGGACAGATTATGTTCCAGCTTGTATTTTCTACATTTAGAACGGAGTTCAGCAATAGAAATACCCGGCGTATCATCAATGATAAGATTTGATTTACCGATAATTCCCGCTGTCTCTATAAGCTTTTCCCATTCGATATCATTAAGCTGTCCTGTACGGATATTCTGGGAATCCACTTGAGACTCCAACGCAAACAGACGGTTAACCAGCTGCTCCTTTGACATTTCCAGAGAGAAGATAGCTACTGTCTGATTTTGTTTAAATGCAACATGCTGCGCAATATTTAATACAAAAGCCGTCTTACCCATTGAAGGACGTGCCGCAATCAATACAAGGTCAGAAGGCTGCATACCTGCCGTACGATAGTCCAAATCAATAAATCCTGTAGGTATACCTGTAACAACCCCTGTGTTGCGGGAAGCTTTCTCAATCTTGTCCATTGCATTCATAACAACTTCTCTTATCGGAACGAATTCACCGGTGTTACGACGCTGTACTAAATCAAACACACGCTTTTCCGTATCCTCCAGAATATATTCAAGACTTTCCTTTCCCATATAACAGGTATTGGCTATCTCTTCGTTTAATTTAATCAATTTTCTTAATGTAGCCTTCTCTGCTACTATATTCGCATAATACTTTATATTGGCAGATGTAGGTACTGCATTTACCAGTTCAACAATAAACTCAAGGCTGCTTACTTCCGGCGGAACTTCTTTTTCCTTAAGTCTGTCCTGCAATGTAACCACATCCACGGGCTTACCTTCATTATTAAGTTCTACCATGGCATCGAACAATACGCCATACTGCTTACTGTAAAAATCATCGCCTGTGACGATTTCAGAAGCTACAACAATCGCTTCACGGTCCATAATCATTGAACCTATTACTGATTGCTCCGCTTCCACACTATGGGGCAGTACCCTCTTTAAAAGTGTTTCTTCCATTGCCGGCATGTCAGCATATCCTTTCGTACTGTTTTACTGTTCCTGTACTTTTACTTTTATAGTTCCTGTTACCTTTGGATGAAGCTTAACCGTAACATTATAAACACCAAAATTCTTCAACGCTTCCGGTAACTGAATCTTCTTTTTGTCAATTTCCAAGCCTGTTTGTTTTTTCAACTCTGCAGCAATTTCTTTTGATGAAACCGAGCCAAAAGCTCTTCCGCCTTCTCCGGCTTTCATTTTAACTACCACTTCCTTTGTTTCCAAATCTGCTGCCAGCTCTTTTGCCTTATCAAGTATTTCCTGAGCAATCTTTGCATCATTGGCTTTCTGGAGCTTTAAATCATTAAGATTCTTGCTATTTGCTTCCACTCCTATTTTTTTAGGTAAAATATAATTGCGGGCATATCCATCGTTAGCCTCAATAATGTCGCCCTTCTTTCCCAGGTTTTTATCGTCCTGTAATAAAATAATTTTCATTTGATGTCACCTTACTTTCATTATATAGCTTCTTCTTCAATCATTACATCTAAGGTCTGCTTCAGCACACCTATAGCTTCAGCCATGGTTGCATTTTCTATCTGGGCACCTGCTGCATTCATGTGACCGCCACCACCCAGACGTTCCATAATAATCTGAACATTAACCTCGTCAATGGATCTGGCACTTATATATACCATACCCTGATACTCCGTGAGAATGAAGCTTGCTTTTACTCCCTTGATATTAAGGAGTTCATTAGCCGCCTGAGCACCTACGATAGTAGGATCCGGAATATCCTCATTGGTACATACGGATATTGCATAAGCATCATTGTAAATCTCTGCCTGGCTTACCGCATCTGCTTTTGCCTTATAATTAAGGGCTTCTTCCCTAAACAACTTACGGACTCTGGTTACATCAGCACCGTTTCTACGTAAGAATGCCGCAGCCTCAAATGTACGCACACCGGTCTTACTCATAAAGTTATTGGTGTCGATTACAATACCCGAATACAGACAATCTGCTTCTTCACTACGTATTCTGATATTATCAACAGTGTATTGAAGAATTTCTGATACCATTTCGCAAGCTGAAGATGCATATGGCTCCACATAAGAAAGCGTAGCATTTTCGATTATATCCGTCCCCTGCCTATGATGGTCAAGCACTACTATTGATTTACAATAACGGAGCAACTCAGGGCACTCGGTTATATTTGGTTTATTAACATCTACTACCACCAGAACAGTGTTGCTTCCTGCCAGCTCAATTGCCTGCTGACTGTTAATAACCAGATCACTGTCATATTCCGGATTATTCTTAAACAAATCAACAATTGGCTGCATAGTACTGCTGTATTCATTCAGAACTATATGAGCCTTTCTCTCCAATGTAGCAGCAATGCGGTAAATACCGATTGCAGCACCAAAGCTGTCCACATCTGCCAGTCTGTGTCCCATAACAAGAACTCTGTCATTAGAGGTTATAATCTCGCGGAGTGCATGAGCCTTTACTCTTGCTTTAACACGCGTATTTTTCTCTACCTGCTGACTTTTACCACCAAAATATGTAATCATTTCAGGCGTCTTAACAACCGCCTGATCGCCGCCACGTCCCAAAGCCAAATCGATGGCATTACGGGCAAACTCATAATTCTGTGCATAGGACAATCCATCAAGACCGATACCGATACTTATGGTAACTGCCATCTCATTACCAATATTAACAGTCTTAACATCTTCAAGAATATCAAATTTACTTTCCTGCAACTGGGCAACTGCTTTTTTACGGAGAACAATAAGATATTTATCCTTCTCCAATTTTTTTGCTATACCGTCAATAGCAGATATGTACTTATTAACCTTTCGGTCAATTAAGGCAATTAGAAGTGAGCGCCTTACTTCTTCAACACTCTCCAAGGCTTCTTCATAATTATCAAGATAAATAAGCCCTACCGCGAGGCTTTGGTCATCCACTTCCTGTAACGCAATGTGAAGTGCAGTCTCATCAAAAAGATACATGGCAATCAGATACCCTTCGTACCCCTTTGCCTCAATCATATCACTGTTCTCGGCCATTTCCTTTAATGATATTTTCTTGAACTTGGCAACATACTCACTGCCCTCATAATGCAAAGGATACTCTACCTGATCCGCCTGATTATCTCCGGGAAGCTTGTCTCTTGTCATAGAAGGAAAATATGCTGTAATTGATTTACTAACACCCTTTTCCTTATGCACAATACGTTCAAAAAGCGTATTAGACCATATCACCTTACCGGTGTCATCCAACAATGCATACGGTATCTCCAAATCCCTAAGCATACGCTTCTGAATCTGTCCATACTCAGTCGCAAAACTAATCAGCTCATTCATAATAAGAGGCTTATTATAAAATAACGCCGACAAAACTATAGCAAAATAGAATATTGTAAAGCATGCCAGCAAAAGCCCTGCACGATAATCAATCAGAAACGTCCCCAGATTCACCAATACAAGTAAAGCCCCCAAATATAATGTGAACTGAAGATATGTCTTAATCCTGCCCTTTAACTTAATATATTTTTTCATCTGTTACCTCATCGATTGTTAATTTGCAACAATAAAAAAACCTTCCCGATTATTATAACATTTTTCCTCCTAATACGCCATATGAATATGTGTAAGAGTTCGCAAAAATGTATAAATTTAAACAAAATACATTTATATAATATTATTTTCGAATCATAGCTGTGTAAAATACATAAAAAAGCCCTTAAGAACTGTCTTAACAGTACTTAAAGACTCCTTCTAACATCTCGTCTAAAAATGGAAATTAATCCATTACGTAAGGCATGAGAGCAATTCCACGTGCCACCACCAACGTATGCACACCGTTCCCCACATTTCCTACATCCTTTCAAATATCCACACGTACGTCCAGTACCCTATAAGACCCGCTTCGTACACAAAGTTGTGTCAAATCATGTGTCAAACCTCGATTTCAAAAGTTGACAGGGCTTGACATTTTTTTTGGGGCGGGATAGAATAGGGTAAAATATAGATAGAAAGTAAGAGTGAGAGAATGATTTTAATTATATTAGGTGTGGTGTTAGCTGCTTTAAGTATATTTGTAATGGTATGTCCTCAAAAGGCAACCAAGAAGAAAAACAGAGAAGACGAGAATGCCGTTAAGAAAGCGAAGAAGATGGGAATTGTATATTTTGTACTTGCAATTGTTTTAATCGCAGGCGGTTGTATTACAGGTCTGAAGAAAGAAGTGCCTTGTACCGCATGCGGAAAAGCGACGAAATGTTCGATAACCAGTGATTCTGCTATGTGTGACGAATGTTTTGAACGTTTGGATAAAATGTTCGGCAATTAATATATAATGATGAGTAAAGAAAATACATATGAACTATTCATAAAATGAGAAAAGATCCGGCGAGTGTCGGGTCTTTTTCAATTATAGTCACCTAATAAGAGACTGTAAAAAATGCCTTTCCAAATAGGCACTCATAAAATTATTTTTCAAAAGGGATACTCCATCACTGGAATATCCCTTTACATATTACATCACATATTATTTACTGGTTCGGGGTAGCCACAGGCAAACGGAACGCTTCCACACTATCCAAATTATTCATATTAAAGAAATGGTCTACATATTCTCCTGTCAGCCTATAATTTCTTAGTATGATTGCTACTCCATCCGAATTTTCCGGTACACAGACCTCAAAATATAACTCTCTTGTTGCATATCTCGGAAATGCTTCATCCCAATAATCACTAACCCAATATTCTGAAAGTTCCCAACCTTCATCATATTTAATCTTGAACAAGCATTCATCATAATCTTTTCCGCCACAATTCTGCGAAAATTGGTATACATACCATTTTTCTTCACTATCTAATGTTTCCACGCTTTCATCATGTGCAAGCATATTATAATATGATTCAAAACTCCAACTTGGTTTTGTACCATAATACCAACCATTATAATCATTAACTGTAATTCTCATCGTCAAAGTTTGCCACACATACCCTTCCTTGGCTTCATGAGACTCATCCGACACAAAACATTTATAATCTGTAAACAATCCTTTCATGATTGCGTCTTTTGTTTCATCTTTTGCACAGGCATTATCATAATCAAATTCTTGGTCTAATACAACATTACATGGAATACCATATTTTTCAAAATCAGCTTGTAATGGTTCTCCGTCTGTGGTTTCACATACACTACATTTCTTTGCCTGCTGATAGTTGGCTTCTGTCCATGTATGCTCTAATGGTTCTCCTTCTGTTTCTCCGCATACACTACATTTTTTTGCTTCTGCACAAGTTGCTTCTGTCCAAGCATGCTCATCAACTTCTCCTTCTGTTTCTCCACATTCTGCACATGTTTTCGGTGTAGTACATGTTGCTTCCTGCCATGTGTGTTCATGTCCACACGCAGTCAAAACCATAACTAACATACTCGTTAATAATACTAATAGTAACTTCTTTTTCATTTGTTTTTCCTTCCTACAAATTTATTTGTCCGTCATATGTTGGACATAATAAATAAGTGTACATCATTTGTTGTACACTGTCAAGGAAACAATATTTATTTAATAGGTGGTGTCTATGGGATATTATCCACGATTAAGGGACTTGCGAGAAGATAAAGACCTGTCTATACGAAAGCTTGCTGACATTCTTCACATGCAACGAACAACTTATCATAATTACGAAACAGGGAAACGAGAATTACCTTTTGAATTAGCTGTTACTCTGGCAAAATTCTATGACGTTTCTTTGGATTATATTGGGGGATTAACAAATGATTGTACCCCACCTGCAAAACAAAAATAAATAAAATACTAGAAAAGCCCTTAAATACTGTATTTACAGTACTTAAAGGCTTTTTACTCATTTAACCTAATTACGCTATGGAAATTAATCCATTACGTAAGGCATCAGAGCGATGTGACGTGCACGTTTGA
>CAZGSF010000073.1:0-9569 GCA_964528145.1 uncultured Lachnospiraceae bacterium
TTAAATGTTGATTTTAAGGGGTTTTATTGCGGCGTACTTTGTATATCCACTCCATGGAGTGGGGGATTGTAAGGGAAAATGACCCCTATTTGTACGGAGAAAAGGTGAAAGCATATATGAGACGGGGGGCCAGACAATTGCCGGGATATGAAGTGTTTCCAAATGCGCAGGTCGGGTATGGCGCATTATGTCTTTACACCAGTATTTACAATTGAAATGAATGTAAAATTATGGTAACGTATATATACTAAGGATAATTTCGTTTTAGTAATGGCAGGTAGATGTATGGGTATTGTATTAAATTTTATAGTTTGGTGTTTAGCAGAGGTTATTATTAATATATTTTGTATTTATATTATTAGAAAACAAAAAGATATGACGGCAAAGACAGTCAGGAAAATAATATGGCTGGTGGTATTAGCTACGCTTGTATGTATTGTAGCTGCGGTGTCAGATTCGTACAAGGTGATATCGGTTGCATTTGCGGTACGTTATGCAAGTATGGTGTGGATATGTTATTTCCTTGTGGAGTATGTATGCCGGTACACTAAGCCTAAAGAAAACTTACTTTGGGTGGATGATGTGTGGAAGCTGATACTTCTTTTTGACACGGTGTCATTGTTAATGAATGTATTTTACGAACATAAAATGTCATTTGAGTTGATAGGAGAAGGAAAAGCTGCCTACTGGGTTATGAGACCGGGTTTTTTGTATAAGGTACATCTTAGTATAATTGCCATTATGGTTGCGGAAATTGCAATCAGACTTATACTGGGATGGATTAAGAGTCCTACAATATATAAGCGTAAATATTGGGGACTTCTGATTGTATTTGGTGTTGCGTTAGCGGGTGACTTAGGATACTATTTTGCAGAAGATGCCCTGGATGCTTCTATTTTATTCTTTGCAGCAGGCTCAGCTATATTGGTTTATAACTCCTTTTACATTGTTCCGGAAGTGCTGAAAAAGAAAATGATTGTCACAGTGCTTGGCAAGATGGAAGATACGCTTGTTATGTTTGATGACAAGGGAAACTGTGTGTATCTGAACAATAAGTGGAGAGAGAATAACGTGGTTATGGATATGAAGCTGAATGATTTTCAGAAGCATATAATAAGTGCCCGGGACAAGCAGGGGGCATTATGTGTGGATTACGGTTCAGAAGCCTGTTATTACGAAGACCGATATGATGAACTTAGGGATAAAAAGGGAAGGTATATTGGCTGTTACTATATTTTCAGGGATGTTACGGAAGAGAGGAAATTATTACATATACAGCATTTCCTTGCGAATTTCGATCAGCTTACCGGACTGTATAACAGAGAACGCTTCTTTAGGTACAGTGCGCGGTTAATGAAGGAAATACCGGATGAACCATTTCTTATTATCTGTACAGATATCCGTAAGATGAAAGTTATTAACGAGGTCTTCGGATTAAGTATGGGAGATAAGCTGCTTAAGCTGGTGGCAGAGGCTATTCATAATTATACGGATAAAGTAAGAGTATACGGCAGAGTGGATGCAGATACATTTGCAATGTGTATTCCGGAAAAATATTTTGATGTAGATAAATTTATAAATGATACAAATAGTGCAATAAAGATGCTGGATGTTAATTATCCGATTATAAATCACGTTGGAATTTACAGAGTTGAGGACAGAAGCCTTACTGTGTCGGCAATGTGCGACAGAGCCATGCTGGCGGTTAATTCCATAAAAAGTGATTATATGCGTGAGATAATATACTATGATGAAAGTTTAAGAAATAAACTTTTGCATGACCAGGAAGTTATCGCAGAGTTGCAGACTGCCTTTGATGAAAAGCAGTTTATAATGTATCTGCAGCCACAGTTTAATCATAAGACCGGACGCATTATCGGTAGTGAGGCTCTTGTAAGATGGGTACATCCTGAAAAAGGTCTGATTGCTCCCGGTGAATTTATCCCCTTGCTTGAGAAAAACGGTCTTATTACAAATCTCGACCTGTATGTATGGGAACTTGCATGTAAACAGCTTCAGCAGTGGAAATCCGAGGGCAAAACAGGAATGTCCATATCGGTAAATATATCTAATAAGGATTTTTACTATATTGATATTTACAAAGTGTTATCTGAAATGGTGGATAAATACGATATTAACACATCCGACCTTAAACTGGAAATTACCGAAAGTGCATTTTCAATTGATCTTGTAAGACAGTTAGAGGTTATTGAAAAACTTCAGGAAAAGGGTTTTATAATAGAAATGGACGATTTCGGAAGTGGCTATTCATCCTTAAACAGCTTAAAGGATATACCTGTAAATGTTTTGAAAATGGACATGATATTTATGCAAAAATCCGACAGGTACAAACGTAGGGAAGATATTTTGCAGATGATAGTGGCAATGGCGAACAAGTTAAAACTGCCCGTTATTGCTGAGGGCGTGGAAACCAAAGAACAGGCAGACTTTTTAAGCGAAATCGGATGCGAAATAATCCAGGGTTATTATTATGCAAAGCCCATGCCGGTGTCGGATTTCGAAGCCTTGTTGGAACAAAAGGGTGTAGAGGAATAAACTGATTGTTGGAAAGTATATTTAAAAGGTTATTTTCAAAAACTAATTATCCAGAATCCAGTCCCCAAGAATTTCCTCACTCCAGTTTTGCAAATCTTCAAGACGGAAGGTGACGCCGCCGAAGGGGATTATGCCGTGTGATGCAGCAAGTTCTTCGGTGTAATCTGATAATTTGTATACGCTGTTCATGCGCAGGGGGCCGTAAGTATAATGGCACACCATTGGTATTGCGCCGGTTGAATCCGTATCGATTTCAACCTTATCTTCTGAAACGTGGAAGGTAACCCATGCCATTGCTTCCAGCATACATAAGCTTTCTTTTTGAGTGGAAGCGTAATTACCAAGAGAATAGTAACAAAGGGCACGATTGCCGTTTTCAGTCTCAATCCAATTGATGGGCTGAATTACATGGGGGTGGGTACCGATGATTAAATCGGCACCTGCCTCTGTCATTTGGAGGGCCCATTTTTTCTGATAACTGGAGGGGGTAGTGGTGTATTCAGTTCCCCAGTGGGGACATACGATAACCACATCTGCCAGAGTTTTTGCTTTTTTTATGTCCTCAAGAACCTGCGGATTTATCGTCGTAAAGTCAAGGCGGTTGGTGTCTTTGTCATAATCACATAAGAAATTCATATGAAGGTCTAAACCTTCCGGGAAGATTTCCATGTTGGGACCATATGTGTAATTTAGAACCGCAAAGGTTACATCTTTAATGGTGATAATGGGGATTTCAGGATTTTCGGTGGGCTCTTTGTAAATACCTACTGTTAAAATATCCGGATATTTTTCCCAAAAAGAGGCACAGTGGATAAGTCCTTCAAACCCCATATCTGCAGTATGATTGGTTGAATGAAGCACTACGTTAAAACCGGCCTTGGCGATGGCATCGCCCATTTCCGTGGGGGAATTAAATAATGGATAACCTGAAAATTCAAGGTGATTTCCGCCAAAAATAGTTTCCTGATTAATTATTTTTATATCAGCGTTTTTTAAGTTGTCAGATATTCTTTCAAAAAGAAAATCGTAATTATAAGTTCCATCCTCCCTTTGTCCGGCTCTTACTACGCCGGGGTGCATGAGGTTATCGCCTATTGCCATAAGGGTGATGTCGTATTCTTCGAAGACTTCTTCTTCAACGATTTCCAACGGTAAGGGTTCGCCGGGGATTGTACCCGACTCGATTTCATTTTCGGAAACAGTTACCTGTGTAATGTTTGGGGAAAACACTGAATCTGACGCACATGCTGAAATGAAACAAAAAGATGTAATTAGTAGTATGGATAAAGCTAATAACTTATTTTTCATTAGTAATTAATTTCTCCTTAACTGTTTGAACCTGTTCATTGAAAAATATAACCTTTATGCAGGTAAACTGCAAGCAAAAATTAATTTCCAATACATTTGTCGTTGCGTCTTTTGAGGGTTTGTTAGATAATAAAATCAGTATATTAATGTTAAGGTGACGAAAAATGAAGCAGTTAGTAATCGGTATGCTGGCACATGTTGACGCCGGCAAAACAACTTTATCGGAAGCCATGCTTTATACAAGCGGAAGTATAAGAAAAATAGGCCGTGTGGATAACAAGGACACTTTTCTTGACACTTACGAAATGGAACGTGCAAGGGGAATTACTATCTTTTCAAAGCAGGCGAAGCTTAAAATGGGAGAATGGGATGTTACACTCCTTGATACTCCCGGGCATGTGGATTTTTCGGCTGAGATGGAGAGGACCCTGCAGGTTCTTGATTACGCAGTTTTAATTATCAGTGGGGCGGATGGTGTGCAGGGACATACAAGAACCTTGTGGACTCTTTTGCGTAAATACAATATTCCGGTGTTTATATTTGTAAACAAAATGGACCAGGGCGGAACCGATAAAGAGAAGCTGCTTGAGGAAATTAAAGAAAAACTTAACGGAAATTGTGTGGATTTTACAAATTGTAACTCCGGGGAATTTTATGAAGCAGTCGCGGTATGCGATGAAGAGTGTTTAGATGATTTCTTGCAAACGGAAAATATAAAAACAGAAAAAATTAAAAGTCTTATTACCGGAAGAAAACTTTTCCCTGTTTTCTTTGGCTCGGCGTTGAAACTACAGGGTGTGGATAGGTTTTTAGATAAGCTCGCGGAGCTGTTTGAACAAAAAAACGCGCCGGATAACGGAGATTTTGGGGCGAGAGTATATAAGATTACAAGGGATGAACAGGGGGCAAGACTTACGCATCTTAAGGTTACAGGCGGAACACTTAAGGTTAAGGCAGCGTTGCCGGACAGCGATGAAAAAATAAATCAGATACGTGTATATTCAGGTGCAAAATATGAAACGGTAAATGAAATAGGTGTGGGTGGAATCTGCGCCGTGACGGGACCGGAGAATACCGTACCAGGACAGGGAATAGGTGCGGAAAGTGGTGTTACGGTTCCCATATTGGAGCCTGTTTTGCACTACAGAATCGATTTGCCCGAGGGAATGGACGCGGCACAGATACTTCCGGGATTAAGACGTATTGAAGAGGAGATTCCGGAGCTTCATCTTGTCTGGAAGGAAGAATTAAAGGAACTGCAGGCTCAGGTCATGGGAGAGGTGCAGATGGAGATTCTAAAGAATCTTATAAAAGACAGGTTGGGAGTGGAGGTAACTTTCGGAGAAGGCAACATTGTTTATAAGGAAACAATTACCGGTCCGGTAGAAGGTGTAGGTCATTACGAGCCGCTGAGGCATTATGCAGAAGTGCATCTTTTGATGGAACCGCTACCACAGGGGAGCGGATTGCAATTCGAGGCAGGCGTAAGTGAGGATGAACTTGACAGGAATTGGCAGCGTCTTGTGTTAACGCACCTTAAGGAAAAGGAACATAAAGGTGTACTTACCGGGTCTGCCATTACTGATATGCGTATTACACTTGTGTCAGGCAGAGCTCACCTTAAACATACTGAAGGCGGGGATTTCAGGCAGGCAACCTACCGGGCTGTCCGTCAGGGGCTTATGCAGGCGGAAAGCATTCTTCTTGAACCGGAGTTTGAATTCCGGCTGGAGGTACCTGATGTGGCGACAGGACGCGCCATGTCGGATTTGGATAGGAGAAATGCAACATTTACCATAGAACAATCCGGAGATGGAATTACTGTTATTACAGGAACATTGCCGGCGGCATGTGTTAATAATTATCAAAAAGAAGTGTATGCCTATTCTAAAGGGCAGGGACAGTTTTCATGTAATTTGAAGGGGTATGTGCCCTGTCACAATACTGAGGAGGTTGTAGAAAAACTTTCTTATGATGCAGAGGCTGATTTGGAAAATACTTCGTCGTCAGTTTTCTGCTCCCACGGGGCAGGATTTCCGGTATCTTGGGAAGAGGTTCCGGATTACATGCATCTGCCTTTTGCAACAAAGGAGGGCGAGACCGTCTGGTATGGTGACGGAATGGAAGAAGATGGCGTATCTTCCGCTAATATGGTACGATTGGATACCGCCAAAGCAAAAGAAGAGATTTTTGTGGGAACGGATGAAATTGATGCGATTCTTGACAGAACCTTTAATGCTAATAAACGTCCGGAGGCATTGCCCCGGCACGGATATCTTAGCAAAAGACATAGGAGAACGGACAAACCCGGGAAGCAGCAGGCAGCACAGACCGTAACCTACAGTCCCCCTCTCCATAAAGAAGAATATTTGCTGGTGGACGGGTATAACATTATTTTTGCATGGGAAGAATTGAAGGCATTGGCAGGAACAAATATTGACAGTGCCAGAGGGAAGCTGCAGGATATTTTATGCAATTATCAGGCAATAAGAGGCTGCAATCTTATTGTGGTTTTTGATGCCTACAGGGTGCAGGGCCATGATACGGAGATTTTTGATTACCAC
This sequence comes from uncultured Lachnospiraceae bacterium, assembly GCA_964528145.1. Classification (GTDB taxonomy): domain Bacteria; phylum Bacillota; class Clostridia; order Lachnospirales; family Lachnospiraceae; genus Acetatifactor. The sequence goes on from CAZGSF010000073.1 coordinate 6,429, forward strand.
AATATACATGTGGTATTTACAAAAGAAGCGGAGACTGCCGACCAATATATAGAAAAATTTGCCCATGAGAATGCAAAGAAATACAGAGTCACGGTGGCGACCTCGGATGGTCTTGAACAGATTATTATAAGAGGACAGGGATGCGGTCTTATATCGGCATTGGAGCTTGAAGAAGAAATAAAGCGCGTAGGTAAACAGCTAAGGGAAGATTATATCATGACACAGCCAAGAGGGGCCAACTACCTTTTTGACTCGGTAGATGAGGATGTCATTAAAGAAATAGAAAAAAGTGTAAAACAAACACCTATCCATTGACTTTATATGTACCTAAAAGTTAAAATAACAACTAGAGACGAGGTGACATATTAAATGATTATAAATAAAAAAGCGGTTTTAACCACTATGCTTTGCCTTGGGATGGCAATATTTGCAGGCTGTGGCAGCAGCAGTGCGGATATTAATGTGAGCGAAGGAATGGCAAAGGTTAAGGCCATGGATTATGAAGGTGCGCTTGATTGTTTTGGGACTGCACTTGATGCAGGAGAAAACAGCCGTCTGGTTTACAGAGGAATGGGACTGGCTTATATGGGGCTTACGGATTATGAAAAGGCTATTGACAATTTTGTAGAGTGTCTGAATTTATCGGACGGTTTTATACAGGATATTGATTTTGATGTTAATTATTATCTGGCAACTGCTTATTATAAAAACGGTAATATAAGGGAGGCGGCAGATACTTATACGGCGATTCTTAATTTGCGTCCCGATGAAACAGAAAGTTATCTTTTGCGTGGGACGGTGCTGCTTGCACTTGATGAGTATCAGAATGCACAAAAGGATTTCGATATAGTTCTTTCGGGAACTGATTATGACTGTGATAATGTTATATCAATCTATCAGGCATTGGAAGAACATGGTTATCAGGAAATCGGACGGAATTATTTGCAGAAGACCCTGGAGGAAAAAGGTGACAGTCTTAAGGATTATGACAGGGGCAGGATATATTATTACATGAGGGATTATGTGAAGGCCTGCACTTATTTGGAAAAATCAAGAGATACCGGAACGGCGGAGTCATATCTTTATCTTGGGAAGGCGTATGAGGCTACCGGTGATTATAATTATGCTTCCAGTTTGTATACAAGTTATGTGGCAGAGGATACAACCAATGCAGGAGTGTACAACCAATTGGGACTTTGCAGATTGAAACAGGGCGAATACGAACAGGCTTTGGAGGCATTCCAGGCTGCGATGAACATTGAAGGCAACGGAATGCAGCAAACACTCCGGTTTAATGAAATTGTTGCCTATGAATATCTGGGAGAGTTTAAAAAGGCAGCAGTGCTTATGGATAATTATATAAAAACATATCCTGATGATGAGGTTGCAAAAAGGGAATATGAATTTTTAAGGACAAGATAATATGGGTTGAAAAGGGAGAAAAAAAGTGGTATGCCTACAGTTAGTTACAACTAACTAGGCGTACCGCTTTTTGTTTATCACATATACTTTGGCAAAGAATATGATATAAGGAGGAAATGTTTAAATGGTTGAGATTATGTTAGCATTTTTACTTACACTTGCAGCCGGCCTTAGTACCGGCATTGGAAGTATAATTGCTTTTTTTGCAAAGAAAACGAATAAAAGATTTTTGTCCGTAAGTCTTGGCTTTTCTGCGGGAGTCATGATTTATGTATCACTGGTGGAGATTTATCAAAAGGCAAAAATTTCGTTGGTGAATGAATTGGGAGAAAAGCCCGGAGCATGGGTTACCGTGGCGGCTTTTTTTGGTGGGATATTGCTTATAGCCATAATTGACAAGCTTATTCCGGAAGCGGAGAATCCCCATGAGGCTAAGGGCGTTCTTGCAGATAGTGAGGAAAGTGTGGCAAATGGTCAATTGATGCGTATGGGGGTGTTTACTGCACTGGCCATAGCAATCCATAATTTTCCGGAGGGACTTGCAACATTTGTATCTGCCCTTCAGGATCCAAGTATAGCGATACCTATTGTGGTTGCCATAGCAATTCATAACATTCCGGAGGGGATTGCAGTATCGGTACCTATTTATCAGGCTACGGGTTCCAAAAAGAAAGCATTTATGTATTCTTTTCTGTCGGGGTTGGTAGAGCCGGTGGGGGCAATTATAGGATGGCTTGTATTGCTTCCTGTTATGAATGACACTATATATGGTGTTATATTTGGGGCGGTAGCCGGGATTATGGTATTCATTTCAGTGGATGAATTGCTACCGGCGGCAAGAGAATACGGTGAACATCACCTGTCGATATATGGTCTTATTGCAGGTATGGCGGTGATGTCTGTAAGCTTGTTATTGTTTTTATAAATATTAAGAATCGTAAAAGAGGAAAAACCACAAAATAACGGATGTTGTTTAATTACGCACCACAATATCTTGTGTGTTTTTCTTCTTTTTTCATTGACTTTCCCTTTTTGTGATGCTACAATAAATTCAAATGGGGCTTTGTTCTATTTATGGAATTTTTTTTACATGAGAGGGAGGTTACTTTAATGTTCCAAGTAATTAAGAGGGATGGACAGAAGGCGGACTTTACATTAACTAAGATTAATGATGCCATTATGAAAGCATTTAACGCTACACAGATGCAATACAACAATGATATTGTTGACCTGCTTTCTTTGCGTGTTACCGCAGACTTTCAGGAGAAGGTGAAAGAGGACGGTATTCATGTAGAGGATATTCAGGACAGTGTAGAGAAAGTTTTGGAGCAGGCCGGTTACACCGAAGCTGCCAAGGCTTATATTTTATATCGTAAACAGCGTGAGAAAATGCGTACCATGAAGTCCACAATTTTAGATTACAAGGACGTGGTTAACAGTTACGTTAAAGTAGAAGACTGGCGTGTAAAGGAGAACTCCACGGTAACATATTCTGTTGGTGGTCTTATCCTTAGCAACTCCGGTGCGGTAACTGCTAACTATTGGCTATCAGAGATTTATGATCAGGAAATTGCAGAAGCACATCGCAATGCAGATATTCATATTCATGATTTATCCATGTTGACCGGATATTGTGCGGGATGGTCATTAAAACAGCTTATTAAAGAAGGCCTGGGTGGAATTACAGGCAAGATTACTTCTGCACCTGCAAAGCATTTA
>CAZGSF010000074.1:0-9558 GCA_964528145.1 uncultured Lachnospiraceae bacterium
CTCTACCAACTGAGCTATCTGGGCATTTAAGACATTAGTTATTTTATATTATCACGCTAAAGTTGTCAATCGGGAAATTACAAAATCTTCCGATTTTCACCAATTTGCCACATATTGTCCTTCCAAACGGTCTGAATAATAATCCAGTAAAAGCCCTACCACACGACAATAGCTGAGCATTCCGTCTTCCACACCATTCATCACCAGAGAGACTTCAACAATTTCGTCAGAAATTTTATCCACGGTTTCCGTTGATATAACAGACTTCTTTTCAACTACTTCCCAGGTTTCTTCCGATAAAAATTTGTTATCCAGGCGTACCTGTGGGGATATATGTACATGGGACAAATACATGTCCTTATCCTTATTTACAGCATCATAGAAATCGTTATCAAGATAATTAAGCACACTTAAATACCCGCTGTATTGAAAAAACGGATCATCAGAATTGATACACGCCAGATATCCTATGAGATTAGCCTCATCCTCTTTCATGAAACCCTTAAGATGCGCCATCTCATGGCACATGGTAGCCGGCTTATTCATAATGCACATAATCCGATTATAATTAGCCTCCATTGAAAACGAAAAGAAATATCCCTGCATATACTGTTGACTTAAAAATTCCGAGAAGCATATTTCCTTAGGCCTTGGATAAAATCCTGCCAGCTGCTCATATTCCTGTCCCATCAACTGCATGCACTCAACCGCTTTGGCTTCCATATCACCGCTATAAATAACATTTCCGTTTGCATCTCTCTCCATCAGCCCGGCAAGTTGATTACACTTCTCCACAACATAATCCCGCACAACGCACAGTTCTTCAAAAGTGTAATCTCTTCCGCTACTCGGAAAATATTTTACCGCAAAATCGGTTCCGTGATAACAGATAAAGCAGTTTAATGTCATCACCACAAAAACTCCCAGAGCAATCCATGCTGTTCCCAGATAATATGACCTGCAAAATCTCCCAAACCTATCACATTTTTTCCTGCATATGCATAAAAACAAACAGATAAGTCCAAGCACTGCTGCCACAAGCACTATAACCACACCGGCAATCAGCATGAATTCCCCTACAGAAAAAGGAAATAATCCCATAAAACAGCCATATGTATTTACCCATACGGGCAGAATATTCATCATATACCAGTCAACAAATTCCGTGCTGTGCCTGGAAATGACATTAAGCAAAATGGTTCCCACCAAAATTATCAGATACACATAGACGCTTCGTTTCTTCATATCTGCCCCCTGCTTTTGTAGAAAGAACGAACCTTTATAATATCAAAGTATTATAAACAAACAACACAAGACAACTTATCATGAAAAGAATCATTCCCAAATTCCACCATACAACGTAACCTCTCTTACCCTTGGGAATTGTTATCTGTCCCGCCTTGCAGATAAATTCTTTTCTGCGAAGAATTAATAATATTATTCCTGCAATCGCTGCACCATACACTACAAGCTCATATGCCAGAAGTATTATAAGCGGTACAATAATTGTTGACAGCGATGCCATTGCTTCAGCCAATGCCGCTTCTGACACATTACCTGACATCATCATCTCGCTCATTCCCGTCAGATTATTAAGTGCATCCGTATCTATTTTCTGAAGCACAGGTGCTATCAGCGTTGAACTCATATTTATTATCATATGGGCAATAATGGTATATTTCAGCCTGCCTGTTTTTACATAAACAAAAGCAAACATCATTCCGAGTGCGGCTGCATAGAAAAACTGAATGAAATTACCATGAAAAAGACCAAACATAAGTCCCGACACCACTATTGCCGTTGCTTCGCCGTAACGTACCATTCTGTCTATAAGCAGTTTTCTGAACATAAATTCTTCAAAAATCGGCGCACAAATTCCTACTATGAATATGTTTACAAGCAATGAACTGCCGGTTAATATCTCGCCAACCGCATTTACCACCGGTGAACCTTTAATTAGCCCAATAATTCCGCTTATGATAAGTCCAACTATATTTCCCAGTATCATCACACCAAAGCACATCATCATAAAAATGAAGAATTTTCCCGCTCCCATTTTATGCTTAGGTAATTCTACGGCTTCTCTGCGCTTACATAGCAACCACAAAACCGGTACTCCCACAACATACATGGGAATCATTGCCAAAAATAAATATAAACCAAAATTATCCGCTGCCATACTCGGACGTAAAAACATAATCAAACCTGTCACGGCAAGCTGGAGACCGTTTGCCAGTAAGAAGAATATAAAGAAATTCATTCCCATACCTGAGCAAAACTTACGCTCCTTTTTGAAATCAACTGTTTCCTGTACCAACATTTCTTCTGACATATTTTCACCTTCCAATTACTTTGCATTCTCTGCATTAGGAATATTCAAATGATTCAAATATCCTGCTACATCAAGAACCTCATATTTATCAGCTAAATCATTTTTGTAATCAACTACTTTTTCTGAAGCAAGCTTTGAGAAAATAGTTTCATTAGTAGTTTCTTCATAAACCTTTTCCACAAACTGTACAACATAGTACCTATTATTCTTACTATCCTCAAATACTTCTACATCATTTGCAACTCGGGCTTCATCATACATCCAGTCAGCGTATAATGTGCTCATTGAGTTGTAAGTAACACCGCTAATAATATAATCATCCTCGGAGGTTTCTAATTCTTCCTCGTCTCCGTTTGCTTTTGCGGCTTCTAAATCATATGCATGTCCCAATGTCTGAAAATCCTCGCCTGCAAGACAACTTTCTTTCATTTCATTTGCTTTTACTTCCATTTCTGTCATAGCAGCTTCAAGCTCTTCCTCGGTTTTCTCTCCGGTAGTGTCTGCAACAAAGGAATACACTTTATATGTAATAGTATCATAATTATTCTTATTTTCTTCATAATATGATGCTACTTCTTCATCGGTAGGTGCAAAATCTTCCTTGAGTTTGTTAGCATAACCGCTTACATACATTGACTCTCTGACAAAGGGTTCAAGTCTCTCCTGGGTCGCATATAAACCAAAGCAACTTTTAAGATAATCATCAAAAGACAACTGTGACTGTTCAGCCTGTAATGCGAAGCCATCTACAAATGCCTGATAGTCAGCATCTTCATTTTCATATACATAACCTGCAGACTTTGCATCATCCAACATAGCTTTAGTATCGGTAATCTGATTAACTGCAATCTGATCAAAAAAATCACCCCATGTCATGGATTCATTATACTCCTGTAAATCAGGATCTACAGTTGCATCATATCCCATGTAAGGAAGCAGTGAAGAATATGAACTTACATATTCTGTCATCATCATATGATAATAAAAATCATATTCAACTCGTGTAATCTCATGGTCGCCTACAGTCATGTAAACTTCAGATACTGCCTTTCTCTGATTGTTTACAGTAACAAAAATTGCAATTCCAACTGCAAGAATCAACACTGCCGGTATTAAAATACCGTACAAACGGCTACGGAAATTATCTTTCTTATCCTGCTCCGCTTTTTCTTTTCTTGCCTGCATCTTACGGTCATACTTTGTCATGACCTTTTCTTTAGTAGCTTCATTCTGTTTATTTTTCTTAGGCATATTATTTATCCTCCCTTATGTATTTTCATCAGATATACTTTTCTCTTCACTTCAATATTTTACTGTATTTTATAGTAATACGCAAATTTTTTTACTTTACAATACACAAATACGCATAACATAACCCCAAGGGTACAATCAGTCCACTCACAAGAGGATACAAAAAATTCCCCAAACCTATTGTTTGGAAGCATATCAAAGATAAAATCAACTGCCCGGCTAAAAATATTGCAAACATTTTCAGGCAGAAAATTGTGACTTTCTTTATGCGGAATAATTTTAATTCCCGTAGGGAAACCGGAAGATATTTTATCGTGTCATAAACTCTTTCGCTTTTTGTTCCGCTTTGATAAAAAATGTATGGTGATATGTATTCCGCTGCACCTGCGTAAACCAGCAATGCGGCTAGTCCCCATAGATTTTTTGACATATTCTGGTAAGGAATACACATTGCAACTATTCCCCCTGTATCCGCTATGCCCGCCAAAATCCAATACATCAGATTATCTGCTTTCCATGTGAAAAATTCTTTGAAAAAACCACTTAAAAGTTGTTCTCTATTCTTATCCATCATACGGTCACTATCCCTTCTGCGCCGGTATAACATCAAGGCTTTCGCCGAAACTGATTAACCTGCCGTTTTCCAAAATTCCCACATAATCCGTCTTACGCTCCATTTCCGATTCAATGTGGCTGGTCATAATCACGGAAGCCCTTTCATCTTTGATTACATCCTGTAAAATCCTGAAGAAATCCATCCTGAATATAGGGTCCATTCCCGCCGTAACCTCATCAAGCAAATATATATCCGGCTTATGAGCCATAGCAAAAGCCATTTGAAATTTTAGCCTCTCACCCCTTGACATTTTGTTATAGGTCTTTTTCGGTGAAAGGTCCATTGCCTTACATGCAGATTCAAAAATATCGCGGTTAAAATCTTCATAAAAGCAGCTTACAAGTTCTACATTCTGACTTCCTGTTCTTTCTTCCAAAAAAGGATTATCCTCTGAGACAAATCCTATTTTGTTTTTTATATAAGCATGATTTTCCCTAATATCAACTCCGTTTATCCGTATGGTACCGGAATATAATTGCTTTTCTTCCATGATATAACGCATAAGTGTAGTTTTTCCTGCACCGTTTTTTCCCATGATGCCCATTATGTATCCTGCAGGCAGAGAAAAGCTTATATCCTGCAGGCGGAATTTCCCTGAAATTCCGGTGACATTTTCAAACTCAATAATTGGTTTCATAAATCACCTCAACCATTTCTTTCAACTCATCGCATCCGACTCCTGCCTGCTTGGCTTCCGCCACTAATTCTGCCAAACGCTTCTCAAACATCATCAGCTGCTTTTCCTTTAAGTAATCCGTGTTATATTTGCACACATAAAATCCTTTGCCTGCAACAGAACGGATAAGTCCTTCTTTTTCAAGCTCCTCGTATGCCCGCTTGGTAGTAATGACACTCACATCCAAGTCAGATGCCAGACCACGTATTGACGGCAATGCTTCTCCCTCGCTTAATTCACCTGTTACAATGGCATTCTTAAGCTGATTTACAATCTGCTCATAAATGGCAAGTGTGCCCTGGGGCTGAATAATAATCTTCATATATCCACCTTATCCTTCATAAGTCATGTTTCTTTCCACAGATTCCTTCCAATGTGTTAAATAAACTACAGTCATGGGAAGGCATATTAACAGGGGGACTCCCGCCGACAAAATCTTTGCCGCTAAGCCATTATAACCGGCGCCCAATAAAAAATACTGTGCCATAGCTGCAAGAAACATCACGATATATATAAACACTTCTAATACTTCAAGTTTGGTCTTACTGTCCGTTCCATTAGTCAATAATGTTCCATACACGTTTGCATTGATTCCTGATCCCAGAACCGCCGATAAAAGTGTACTGTTTAACAAAATTCCAAGTGCCATAACCAGGTGTGCCACGCCTGATAAAAACAAAATCAGAACACACACTATATCCACCATTAACGATACCGCTATGCGCACCGTGCAGGATTTAATTATGTATTCCTTTCTCTGATTTGTATCCATGGGGCACAAATACATAATCTTAGGTAGTTTAGTCTTATGTACTGCAGATGCAAACACGCTGAAAAATATTGGCAAAACTATAAGATAATAAGACATCATTGTTGTTGTACTTTCAAACGCCTGAATAAACAGAGGTGCGATTGAAAGAAAATAAACCGGAGCCCACCATGCATTTTTTCCTCCTGCTTCTTTTATTTTCTGAAAACGGAATGCCGCGAAATAATCACGGATTACTTTCTGTGTCATCATCTGCCCTTCTTTCCTTTTGAAATTCCCTTGGTCATAAAATACATCAATTCTTCTATAGTCGGGATGGTTATTGTAAGCTCTTTATCATATGGAAATCTGCGGTGGTATTCCACAAGTGCCGTTGTTTTGTATCGCCCTTTTTCCACATAAATCACATGCTCTTTGCGAAGAAGCTTAATCTTATATTCTTCTCCCGTTACCAAGCGGTATTTCTCATGCAGCTTCTCAATATCTCCGGCAAACATCAAATTACCTTTATCCAGATAGCAAATATAATCGGCTATCCTGTCAAGGTCCTCAGTTAAATGTGTTGACAAAATTACGCTTCTTTCGCCATCCGCAATGAACTCTTTCAGTATTTTGAAAAATTCCTGCCGAAAGGCAGAGTCAAAATTACCGGTGGGCTCATCAAGCACCAGCAGACGTGCATCATGTGAAAGGGCAAATGCAAACTGGAACTTTAGCTTTTCTCCCTTGGATAACTCTTTGAATCTGCGGTTACCATCCAATTCAAAACGGTTAAGATACTCCTTCAATAATCCTGCATCATAATTTTTATAATATTTCCCGTAATCGTCACCGTTCTGATAAAGAGTCAGGGCACCATCAAACAAATCCTCCAAAAGCACGATTCCTAACATTTCGCGGATTTCCTGCTCGCTGTCCTCATAGCTTTTGCCGTCTATTCTGACTTCCCCTGCATTTGGCTGATATAAACCCAGGAGAAGATGTATAAGAGAGGTTTTTCCGGCACCGTTAGGTCCAATTAACCCCATAATATATCCTTTGGGTAGTTCAAAAGTTATATCCTTCAATTTGAACTTGCCAAGCTGTTTCGATACCTCTTTAAATTCTATCAACATCTTATACGCTCCCTTATATAAACATATTTTGTTACTGATTATTTTGCTTTTTGTGTAACTGTATATGTTCTGTGTATCTACTGTATATATCTATATATACACTCATCCGCCGACTATGTCAATTACTTTTTAAAAATTTTTTCCTAAAAAATAAATCCCGGTACGGTGCTTACACACCAATACCGGGGTATTAATATTCTTTATTACTGATTGCCGGATAAATCCAACTCTTTAAGTACCATGTCACCTTCAATGCTGCTAAGAAGTTTTGTCCGTATTTCCTCCACTTCCATGTCTATAAAATGACCGGAATCCTTGCTACTTTGTAAATTCAATTTAAGCGAAGACTCTGCCTGAGTATGTATAATTTCCAAAGCTTCATTCGGGATATTTTCCAAATCCTTTAAATACTCATCCAAGCCTTCCACAACATAGGTCTTGGTGGTTTCCGACAGTCGGTAATCATCGCTTGATGCCTGAATGGTAATTGCTTCTCCCTGCAAAAGCTGGCTCTTTTTAGAAATATCAAAATCAACCCGGTTAATATCCACATCTTCCGACACGTTAAGCATCTCAATCTCAACCACGCCTCTTCCGTCATTACCCTGGAATGACACCTGAATATAATCAAAGGGATTAATTGCAGGCTTCATCAAATACCCTGCAAACGCCGGAATTATAACCATTAAGGCAACAATTCCAAAAACTATACCGCTGATTATAAGTGCACGGAATTTTTGAGCTATTATTACCTCTGCCTCTGCTTTCAGCCTTCCCTTATGATACCCATAGGATTTGGCCTGCTCTGCAGCGAAAATCTCCTCCGCCGCATATTCTTTCTCTATTTGCATGTGATACCCGCAATAATCGCACACTGCCACGCCTTTGCGCCTGTCCGCTTTTAACAACGCGCCACATTTGGGGCAGGTTAAATCATAGTTTTTCATCTTTTTATTCCTCTTCTTGTAACAATTATAAAGCTAAAATTATCTTTGTTATCTCTTCTATTTTTTCTTTTAAATCTTTAGTACCATCTATAACATAATCCGATGATGGCAAAACATCTTTTAGCATTTGAACATAAGCAACTCTGGCATATTCAAGATACATCTCTAAGTCTTTTCTTATTTCATCGCCGGTAGCGTCTTTCATGTCACGCAAAACTCTTCTCGCCATTGCAATATCTAACGGAATATCAATAAAAATCGCACAATCTATATACTCTCTTAATGCTTCATGACAATACCCAAAAGGATAATCTAATAATAAATAGTCACACTCTGAATTATTCTTGATTTCACAAATATCTTTTATCAGCGGGCTTAAGTTCCATACACTATAATCGGCCCCTTGAATTGTCCAAGCATAGAAATCATCAACTTCACCCTCAAACGAATACTCATCAAAGTGAAGAGATTGCGTATTGGGAATATACTTTTTTAATTCATTAACAATTGTGGTTTTTCCACCTGCTGTTACAGCAGCGATCGCAATTATCTTCATAAACAATCCTTAATCTTTTGTTAGCTAAATACAAAATATAGCGAACAAATTATTTTTTGAAATAATATTAAGCATAAACATTATATCAAAAAAACAATTTATTCGCTATACCGACGATAGAGGGATGATCGCCATGATGACAATAGAAGGGCTGATGGCTGTTGTAAGTCTTGTACTTACCGCATTCGGACTCGGATATACAATCGGAAGTAATAGCACAAAAAAATAGAGAAAACATTGAATTTATCAGTGTTTTCTCTACTCTCATGCGAAGTTCATATTCGCTATACTGCTGGTGGCCGGACTTGAACGTCGGACGGTTACCAGCAAACCCGCACAGAAAGGAGATTGCCGAAATACTGACTTGGGGTGTGTAAAGGTCGTGTAAACAATTATTTCACTTCATATTCCATCCATCTTCGCATCTGCTTAAATCCAACTGCCTGGTAAAATTCGATTGCCGACTCATTGAATTCCCACACGTCAAGTTCCATCCTGCTTAGCCCTCTCTTTTTCGCATCCGCAGCCATAAATTTAAGCAGCTCTTTCGCCACACCTTGGCGTCTGTGATTTACGTCTACCGCTATTTCCTGTACATGATAGAAATTTCTTGCTTTTCCGAATGGCGTTTCAGGTTTGCTTACGTAATCCACACACACCATACCGCATATTACTCCGTTATGTTCTGCAACGATGATATCACTATTTTCTCCATTCAATATTACTTTTGCAAATTCTCTTAATTCCGCACCAAATCCTGCTTTAAATACATCCGGGCGTCCCTCCACATGAATATCATTCACTTGTTTTCTCAATTCATTAATTCTATCCAAATCTTTTTCTTCTGCCAAACGTACCATATCAGTCTACACCTTTCTTAGCATTAAATTTTTCAAGTCTATAATGACCTTCATTATCCAATTCATTGACACCATTTTTATAATCATATCCTTGCTTTTTATAAAATTCCACCGCCGTAATGGAAGCAGGTATTTCTATTCTGTCTGCCCGCAAAAACAGCTCATCCTGCTCTAATGTCTGTATAATATATCTACCGATTCCGTTACCGTGCAACTCGGGCAATACAAAAATAGTAAGAAGAATACTCTCTGTTAAACTTCCCCAGAAGCTTGATATAGAGCCTACACCTACTATTTCATCACCGACACAGAAGACATATACATTAGAATGAGATGTTACTCCTTTAAACCAATTAACATCATGATGTTCAGCCAATGCTTTCATTGCCTTTTCACCATAATCTTTTACATTGACTTCCAAAAAGTTTCTTCTTAT
>CAZGSF010000075.1:0-9043 GCA_964528145.1 uncultured Lachnospiraceae bacterium
ACACCTTCATTATTTTACGTTGTTATTATGATTATTATTTCTACATTCCAGACCTTCGATGGCATCTATCTTATGATTGGTACAAAGAGTGCAGTTATTAAAGATACCCAGTCAGTGGTTATGTATTTCTTTAGACAGGCATTTGACTATTCCAATAAAGGATATGGTTCAGCTGTTGCGGTATTGCTGTTCTTGATTATTATGGCTATTACCGTATTCCAGATGAAGATGCAGAAGAAGTGGGTAAATTATGATTAAGGAGTGTTACAATGAATAAGAAGAAATCTACAGGATATTGGATTAGAAGAGTATTGACATATGCAATATTAATATTAGGCGCATTTATATGTATATTCCCATTTATATGGATGGTTCTGACTTCATTTAAAACATTGAGTGAAGCACTTCGCATCCCCCCTACAATTTTCCCTACAGGTTTAGAGTGGGCAAACTATACTTCGATTACACAGAAAATACCGTTCTTTAAAATTTACGGAAATACTCTTATTTCCGCAGTTGTTACTGTTGCAGCACAGATTTCTCTGTGTGCGATGGCTGGATATGCATTTGCAAGAATTAATTTCCCGGGAAGAGATATAATCTTTACCATATTACTTGCAGTACTTATGGTTCCCGGTACATTCTTTATTTTGCCTCAGTATAGAATTATTATTAAGTTAGGTTTATTAAATACTATTCCGGCATTGTTTTTACCAAACTTATTTAGTGCCATGGGAACATTCCTTTTAAGACAGTTCTTTCTTTCGCTTCCTTCTGAGTTGGAGGATGCTGCTTACATAGACGGATGTAACAAAGGACGTACTTTTATTAGTATTATGCTTCCTCTTGTTAAGCCCGGTTTGGTTTCACTTGGTATTCTTACATTCAAGTTTGCATGGAATGATCTGATGTGGCCTTTAATTGTAAATACATCTCAGGATAAGATGACATTATCGGCAGCATTATCATATTTGAACGGACAGTACGTAACCGATTTCCCCGGCGTAATGGCAGGTGCGATTATGTCAGTATTACCGATACTTGTATTGTTTGCAATTTTCCAGAAAGAATTTATTGAAGGTGTTGCGCATACAGGTATTAAAGGATAAAACGTTTGCGTCATAGGAGGAGAATGAGATGAAATTAGCGCTTATTGGAGCAGGACAGAGAGGCATGATCTACGCAAACTATGCGTACGATAAGAAAAATGTAGAAATTTGTGCAGTTGTTGAACCTCATGAGACAAGAAGAAAGATAGCTGCAGAAAAATTTGCTATTAAAGAAGAGAACCAGTTCACATCTGTAGAAGATTTCCTGGCAAAGAAAATCGAATGTGATGCTGTTATTCTTGCAACCATGGATAAAGATCATTTTGCACAGACCATGGATATTCTTGATCACGGATATGATCTTTTATTGGAGAAACCTATTTCTCCTGATCCCAAGGAATGTTTATTAATCAGTGAAAAAGCTAAAAAATTAGGACGTAAAATCATAGTATGTCACGTTCTTCGCTACACAATGTTCTTTAGCAAGCTTAAAGAAATTATTGATAGTGGTGAGTTAGGTAAAGTTATAGCAATCCAGCACAATGAAAATGTAGGTAATTTCCATATTGCACACTCTTTTGTTCGTGGTAACTGGAGAAGAAGTGATGAAACCAGTCCTATCATCATGCAGAAATCATGTCACGATATGGATATTTTATCATGGCTTGTTGGTAGTGAAGCTAAGAAGATTTCTTCATTTGGCAGCCTTTCACATTTCAAAGCTGAAAACGCACCTGAAGGTAGTGCAGCACGTTGTTTAGATTGTAAAGTCGCAGATAAATGTCAGTATGATGCAATGAAAGCATATATGCCTATCAGAGGCGGATGGCCGGCAGCTGTTCTTACATCTGATCAGTCAGAAGAAGGTATCCTTGAAGCATTAAAGACAGGCCCTTATGGCAGATGTGTATATCAGTGTGATAACGATGTATGCGACAATCAGGTTGTAATCATCGAATTTAAGAATGGTGTAAATGCGAGCTTTACATTAAGCGGATTTACAAACCGTATGTGCCGTACCATTAAGATTATGTGCGAGCTTGGTGAGATTCGTGCAACTGACGAAGGAGAAGTTATTGAAATCACAAGATTTAATTCCAACTCTGTAGAACAGGTTGAGAAGAAAGTAATTAATCCTACAAAGGTAGACGGTTTCCATGGCGGCGGAGACAGCCTCTTAATGGAAGATTTCATCAGCAGCCTTGAGGATAACAGTGCTGAATGCAAGACTGCAATTGAGCGTTCAATCGAAAGTCATATCATGGCTTATGCTGCAGAACAGTCCAGAGTTAACGGTGTAGTTATCGATATGGATGAACTTAAAGAAAAATTGCTTAACGAATAAAAATCTGATAATTGAGTGAGGATAACAAATCATGACTAGAGAAGAATTATGTTCAAAGATTGATTCAGCAAAAGAAGCATTTGACTTCGGTGCAAAAATAGTTAGCTGTGAGAGATATGGAAGTGGTCATATCAATGATACATTTCTTGCAGTATGTGATGATGGAAAACGCTATATTTTACAGCGTATGAACCATGAGATTTTTACACAGCCTGAGGAACTTATGGAGAACATTGAAAGCGTGACTTCTTTCATTAAGGCAAAGATTGAAGCTAACGGCGGAGATGCCATGAGAGAAACCTTAAATGTAATTAAGACTAAAGATGGAAAGCCTTATTACAAAGATGAAATTGGATGCTATTGGAGAGTTTACTATTTCATCGAAGATGCAACATCATTTGATCAGGTTAAAGACAAAGAAGACTTCTATCAGAGTGCTGTATCCTTTGGTAACTTCCAGAACCTTTTGGCTGAGTTTGATGCATCTAAATTGCATGAAACAATTCCTAATTTCCATAACACACCTGTACGTTACCAGACATTCCTTAAAGCTGTTGAAGCTGACGTATGCGGTCGTGCAGCATCTGTAAAGAAAGAAATTGATTTCTACATAAATCATAAAGCTGATATGGAATTATGCGCTGACAAATTAGCAGCAGGTGAACTTCCTTTAAGAGTTACACATAATGACACTAAGCTTAACAATATCATGATTGACAACGCAACCGGAAAAGGTATCTGCGTTATTGACTTAGATACAGTAATGCCCGGACTTGCAATTTTCGATTTTGGTGATTCTATCCGTTTTGGTGCTAATACAGCAGCAGAGGATGAGCAGGATTTATCTAAAGTAAGCCTTGATTTAGAGTTATACAATGTTTATGTAAAAGGTTACTTAGAGGGATGTAACGGAAGTCTTACCAAAGAAGAAATCGAGATGATGGCATATGGTGCAAAAACCATGACATTAGAGTGTGGTATGAGATTCCTTACAGATTATCTTCAGGGTGATACATATTTCCGTATTCACAGAGAGGGTCATAACCTTGATCGTTGTCATACACAGATGGCATTGGTTGAAGATATGGAAAAGAAATGGGATAAGATGCAGGAAGCTGTAGCAAGCTATCTCTAAGATTTAATTAATATTAAAAAGTATAATTAAGGCAGTGCTTTAAGTAAGCGCTGCCTTATATTTATGGATTTTGCTTACTTTATTGTAAATTTGCTTGTTAGCAGCATATGGGTGTGTTAAAATTAATAATTGGATAATCTCAATAAGGAGGTCATAAGATGGCAAGTGTAAGTTTATTAAAGGTTATTGATAAAATGAAACTGGAGAATTTGACACCGGATATTGATGTTAAGGGTATTAAGATTACTCAGCCTGATATTAACCGTCCGGCACTTCAAATGGCAGGATTTTTTGAGCATTTTGAAGCAACAAGACTTCAGATTATCGGATTTGTAGAATACACATATATGGAAAGTATGGAAGAAGAAAGAAAGCGTTTTATATATGATAAGCTTTTGACAAGTGATGTCCCGGGAATTGTATTCTGTAGAGAGTTAATGCCGGATCCTATTTTTTTAGAGATTGCGACAAAGAAAAAAGTTCCGGTACTGCTTACAAAAAAAGCTACATCAGCATTTATGGCAGAGATTATCAGATGGCTTAATGTAAAGCTTGCGCCCTGCATTTCTGTTCATGGTGTATTGGTTGATATTTTCGGTGAAGGTGTGTTGATTACCGGTGAAAGCGGAATCGGTAAGTCCGAGGCTGCGCTAGAGCTGATTCGTCGAGGACATCGTCTTGTAACCGATGATGTTGTGGAAATCAGAAAAGTAAGTGACGAAACCCTTATTGGTTCGGCACCTGATATTACAAAGCACTTTATCGAGCTTAGAGGTATCGGAATCGTGGATATTAAAGCGTTATACGGTGTATCCAGTGTAAAAGATACCCAAAGCATTGACATGGTAATACGTCTTGAGGACTGGAGCAAAGATAAAGAATATGACAGACTCGGTCTTGAAGAAGAATATACAGAATACTTAGGTAATAAGGTAGTATGTCATAACATTCCCATTCGTCCCGGACGTAATCTGGCGATTATATGTGAATCTGCAGCTATTAATCACAGACAGAAGAAAATGGGATATAATGCGGCACAGGAGTTATATGCGCGTGTGCAGAAGTCGCTTGCAAAAAGACGTGACGAGGAAGATGAAGAATAATATAAAAATTATATAATATACCAAAGGGCCGAGAGGCGGAAAGAGAGGATAAAAGTATGAGTAAATATGTTTTTGGAGTAGATATAGGTGGAACAACAGTCAAGTTAGGTTTCTTTGACGTAGAGGGTAACCTTTTGGACAAATGGGAGATTCCTACCCGCACACAGAATGGCGGTGAGAATATTCTTCCCGATGTTGCAGCAAGTATTAAAGCAAAAATGGCTGAGAAGAATGTTGATAAGGCAGATGTAGTAGGCGCAGGTGTGGGAACACCGGGACCTGTTGATGCAGAAGGCACTGTATATGGTGCATTTAATCTTGGCTGGGGAACCTTCAGTATTAAAAACAAATTATCCGAGCTTCTTGATATGCCCGTAATGGCAGGTAATGATGCAAACACAGCAGCACTTGGCGAAATGTGGAAAGGCGGCGGAAGCGGTCATAAAAACATGATAGCGGTAACTCTCGGAACCGGTGTAGGCGGCGGAATTATTATCGAAGGAAAAATTGTTACAGGTTCTGTAGGTGCAGGCGGAGAAATCGGACATATTCATGTGGAAGATAACGAAACCGAAATGTGTGCATGTAAGGTATATGGTTGTCTTGAGCAGTATGCATCTGCAACAGGTGTCGTAAGACTCGCAAAGAGACGTCTTGCAAAAGATGATATGCCCAGTGCTATCCGCAAAGATAATGTAAGTGCAAAAGATGTATTTGATGCTGTAAAGGCAGGAGATGCCCTTGCGATTGAAGTTGCGGAGAAATTTGGAGATTATCTTGGAAAAGGTCTTGCTATTCTTGCAGCAGCATTAAATCCTGAAATTTTCGTTATTGGCGGCGGTGTTTCAAAAGCAGGAGAAATTTTGTTTGATTATATTATTCCTGCATTTAAGAAGTATTCATTTGCAGGTGTTCATAATGCACAGTTTGCAATTGCGAAGCTGGGAAATGATGCCGGCATTTATGGCGCAGCAAAGCTGATTCTCGGTTAATATAAATGAGTTTTAGCACTGCCTCAAAAAAGAATTTTGAGAATAGCTCTTATGAGCCTTGAATAGATTTAAAAGAAACAAGAGGAATGGTGCACATTATGATTAGTACGACTGTACAAAAAGTTTTGGAAGGTTTTGTACCCGCAGAACGTATATTTATTAATGAACCCATGAAAAAGCACACCACGTTCCAGGTAGGTGGAAATGCAGACTGTCTGATAGCTGTAGAAAACGATGAAGAGATGAAATCGTTGCTTAATTACTTAAATAAGATAGAGATACCCTATCTGGTAGTGGGAAACGGAAGTAATCTGTTAGTCAGTGATGATGGTTTCAGAGGAATAATCTTGAAAACCAAAGGAAGCTACGCTGATATAAACGTGGAGGGCGACATTATATGTGCACAGGCGGGAGCGCTTCTTTCTCAGGTCGCAAAAACTGCATATGACCATGGTCTTACAGGCTTTGAGTTTGCAGCGGGAATCCCCGGAACCGTAGGGGGAGGAGTTGTTATGAATGCGGGAGCTTATGGCGGTGAAATGGCTCATGTGGTGCAACAGGTAGAGATTATTGATAAAAACGGCGAAACCTTGGTTATGGATAATGAAACCATGGAGTTTGGGTATCGTAAGAGTGCTATAAAGAACAGTTCATTTGTGGTATCAAGGGTTACTTTTAAACTGCAGTCCGGCGATAAGGAGCAGATTAAGGCCAGAATGGATGAACTTGCAGCGGCAAGACGTGAAAAGCAGCCTTTAGAGTATCCCAGTGCAGGAAGTACGTTTAAAAGACCGGAAGGCTACTTTGCCGGTAAACTTATTATGGATTCAGGATATCGCGGATATACCCTGGGTGGTGCGCAGGTTTCAGAGAAGCATTGTGGTTTTGTTATCAATAAATATAATGCATCAGCCAATGATATTTCCGATTTGATGAAAGAAGTTTCTGATGGTGTATACAACAAATTCGGTGTAAGGCTTGAACCTGAAGTTATAAAGGTTGGGAACTTTTAGTAAAAACAGGGTAAACATATGAGATTTGTAATCGTAACAGGAATGAGTGGCGGCGGTAAAAGTACGGTACTTAAAATGCTGGAGGATGCAGGATTTTATTGCGTAGATAATCTTCCGGTACCGCTTATAGAAAAATTTATGGAATTAATCGCCACTGAGGGCAGCGAGATAAATAAAGTGGCGTTAGGACTGGATGTCCGCGCAGACCAGTCTTTTTCTGAAATAGAAGAAACTCTTAATCAGATGAGTGAGAACGGATATAAATATGAAATTTTGTTTATGGACTGCGTGGAAGAGGTTCTTATTAAACGCTATAAGGAAACCAGGCGTGTGCATCCCTTAGCGCCGGACGGCAGAGTGGAGGATGGTGTCCGAAAGGAACGTCTGGTTTTAAAAGGCATACGCAAAAAGGCAGATTATGTCATTGATTCCAGTAAACTTTTAACAAGAGAATTAAAAGAAGAATTGGACAGAATATTCGTGCGTAATGAAGAATATAATAGCCTCATGATAACAATACTATCTTTTGGCTTTAAGAACGGCATACCCACGGATGCGGATTTGGTCTTTGACGTACGTTTTCTGCCCAATCCTTTCTATATTGATGAATTAAAGTTTAAAACAGGAAATGATAAAGAAGTAAAAGATTATGTTATGAGTTTTCCGGAGGCGGGAGAGTTTCTGGAAAAACTTAATGACATGATGAATTTTCTTATTCCGGGTTACATTAAAGAAGGGAAAAATCAACTTGTTGTTGCAATAGGATGTACCGGAGGTAAGCACAGAAGCGTAACTCTTGCCAATGAATTATATAGGAAACTTAAAGACAAAGGTAATTACGGGCTCCGTCTGGCCCATCGAGATGAAAAGCAGGGACGTTAAATTTAGAGATAGACAAGAGGTGTGGACATGTCTTTTTCCGGAGATGTTAAGGAAGAATTGGCCAGGCAAATTAATTCTGCAAGGCATTGCCAGATAGCAGAGCTTGCTGCATTAATGCATTTTGCAGGGCAATTTGGACAAACAGATGATAATGGGCTGATTATCGGTTTTCAAACAGAAAATAGTGCGGTTTTAAGAAAAGGCTTTACATTATGGAAAAAAACATATAATATAGATACTGTTACGGCTCTTTATGATGCTGAAAAACAGGAGATTTTAGCAAAATTCGGCGATTTGGCAGGACCGGTGAATCCTCTGCTTTTAAAAAGTCCGTGTTGCAGACGAGCTTTTTTAAGAGGGGCATATTTATGTATAGGGTCCATGAGCGACCCGGAGAAAAGTTATCATTTGGAGTTTGTTTGTGTCAGACTTGCACAGGCAATGCAGCTGCAGGAGGTCTTGGCAGATTTCCAAATAGAAGCCAAAATAGTACGAAGAAAGAAATATTATGTGGTTTATGTGAAGGAAGGTTCCTGCATAGTGGATTTATTAGGCGTTATGGAAGCCCATGTTTCCCTGATGAATCTTGAGAATCTTCGTATAGTAAAAGAGATGCGTAACTCTATAAACAGGCGTGTCAATTGCGAAGCTGCCAATATTACCAAAACGGTTAATGCGGCTACCAAGCAGGTTGAAGATATTATTTTAATCCGTGACACGTTAGGATTAGGACAATTGCCGGATAATCTGAGGCAGATTGCAGAAGTAAGATTGGACTATCCCGATGCTACATTAAAAGAACTGGGCGAGTATCTTGATCCACCGGTGGGTAAATCAGGGGTGAATCACAGATTACGTAAGCTTGGTGAGATTGCAGATAAGGTGAGAGCCTGACTTTAAGGAGGATGATTATGATTAAAAAGTCTGTAACTATTAATCTTGAAAACGGTTTGGAAGCAAGACCTATTGCATTACTTGTACAGAAAGCAAGCCAGCATGAAAGTAGTGTATATATTGAATCCGGAGACAAAAGGGTTAATGCCAAGAGTATCATGGGCATGATGAGTCTGGGACTTAACAGCGGTGAATTACTTACCGTAGTGGCAGAAGGTTCCGATGAGAATGAAGCAGTAACTGATATTGAGAAATTCTTAAATGGAGAGACTTTTTAATTTGTTATAAAAAAATTCAATTATATATTTCTTTTTTTAAACCAATGAGTTATAATAATGCTCGAATAGAGCAATTAAAACACAAAGTGGAGGTAATAATATGTTAGTATCAGCAACCGAAATGCTTAAAAAAGCAAAAGCTGGCCATTATGCAGTTGGACAGTTCAACATTAATAACTTAGAGTGGACAAAAGCTATTCTCTTAACAGCTCAGGAGAATAACTCACCTGTAATCCTTGGTGTTTCCGAAGGTGCAGGTAAATACATGGGTGGCTACAACGCAGTTGTAGGTATGGTTAATGGTCTCATCAAAGACCTTGGCATTACTGTTCCTGTAGCACTTCACTTAGAC
>CAZGSF010000075.1:9053-9553 GCA_964528145.1 uncultured Lachnospiraceae bacterium
TAGCTATGATCATTGCTACAAATGTATCGAAGCAGGATTCTCTTCCGTAATGTTCGATGGTTCTCACTATCCTATCGAAGAGAACGTAGCTAAGACTACAGAACTTGTTAAAGCAGCTCATGACAAAGGAATCTCTATCGAAGCAGAAGTTGGTTCTATCGGTGGTGAAGAAGACGGCGTTGTAGGTATGGGTGAATGTGCAGATCCAGCACAGTGCAAAATGATCGCTGACCTTGGTATCGACTTCTTAGCAGCTGGTATCGGTAACATCCACGGAAAATATCCAGAAGGATGGAAAGGTTTACAGTTTGACGTATTAGCAAACATTCAGAAAGAAACAGGTACATTACCATTAGTTCTTCACGGTGGTACAGGTATTCCTGATGACATGATCAAAGAAGCTATCTCTCTTGGCGTTGCTAAGATCAACGTTAACACAGAATGTCAGTTAGCATTTGCTGCAGCTACACGTAAATACATCGAAGAAGGAAAAGACTTAG
>CAZGSF010000076.1:0-9211 GCA_964528145.1 uncultured Lachnospiraceae bacterium
TTTGTAGGCTGTTTTCTAAATTTAACAAACACTGCTGCTGTATGTCCGTTTAATACAGGTACACGGATACACTGACATGTAATTACAGGAGAAGTTGCAGGTTCAATTACGCCATTTTTAATCTCACCCCAGATTCTTAAAGGCTCTTTCTCACTCTTCTCCTCTTCTCCGCCAATGTAAGGAATAATATTTTCTACCATTTCAGGCCAATCTTTAAAGGTTTTTCCCGCACCGGAAATAGCCTGATATGTTGTAGCAACAACCTCATAGGGCTCAAACTCTTTCCATGCTGTTAAAACAGGTGCATAACTCTGGATAGAACAGTTTGGTTTAACTGCTACGAAACCTCTTGTTGTACCAAGACGTTTTTTCTGGAAATCAATAACCTTCATATGTTCAGGGTTAATCTCCGGCACAACCATGGGAACATCAGGTGTCCATCTGTGTGCACTGTTATTGGAAACTACAGGTGTTTCTGTCTTAGCATAGTCTTCCTCAATTTTCTTGATTTCATCCTTGGTCATGTCAACTGCACTGAAAACAAAATCAACCTCAGCAGATACTTTCTCTACTTCGTTAACATTCATAACTACAATGTTTTTTACTGCTTCAGGCATAGGTGTGGTCATTTTCCAACGATCGCCTACTGCTTCGGCATATGTTTTTCCTGCTGAACGGGGACTTGCCGCAATTGTAGTAACCTCAAACCATGGATGATTCTCTAAAAGCGCAATAAAACGCTGTCCAACCATACCTGTTCCACCTAAAATTCCAACTCTTAATTTATCACTCATCTTTTTCTCCTCCTGCCGCTTTGCGGCTATAAATTCTTCATCTTTCTGATGATTAATCTTCTTTCATATATTCCTTGTGCATTGCAATAACCTGCTTCATAGCCTCACTTCCGGGTGCCCCAAGGGTAAGACGTTTCTCAACGCAGGTCTTTAAACTTACCGCATCATAAATATCCGGTTCAAACTTATCACTGATGCTCTTTAATTCTTCTACAGTCAAAGCTTCTATTGAAGTATTCTTCTCTATGCAATATAACACCAGTCTTCCGATAATACCATGGGCATCTCTGAACGGTACGCCCTTTAAAACAAGGTAATCTGCCGCATCGGTTGCATTAGTAAAGCCGTTCATTGCACTTTTAGCCATTACATCCTTACGGAAATTCATTGTAAGAATCATACCTGAGAAAAGTGTAAGACAATCCTTCACCGTATCTATCGCGTCAAAGGTTACTTCCTTATCCTCCTGCATGTCTTTATTATATGCAAGGGGAATTCCCTTCATAGTCGTAAGTATGGATATAAGCGCACCATAAACTCTGCCTGTCTTACCACGGACAAGTTCTGCTATATCCGGGTTCTTTTTCTGAGGCATAATACTGCTTCCCGTTGAATATGCATCATCTATTTCGACAAATCCATATTCATTAGAGTTCCAAATTATAACTTCCTCACTAAAACGGCTCAAATGCATCATAATCGTTGAAAGTGCTGATAAAAACTCTATTAAGTAATCCCTGTCGGAAACAGAATCCATACTATTAAGTGTAGGTCCTTCAAAGCCAAGCAATGAAGCTGTATAGTTACGCTCCAGAGGGTATGTGGTACCTGCCAGTGCGCCTGCCCCCAAAGGACAATAATTCATTCTTTTATATATATCCTTCAAACGAAGTCTGTCTCGTTTAAACATTTCAAAATAAGCACCGTAATGGTGTGCCACTGTTGTTGGCTGTGCCTTTTGCAAGTGAGTAAAGCCCGGCATATATGTTTCAAGATGTTCTTCCATTTTCTCAAGAAGAATTTCAAGTAATGCTTTTAATAATTCATCAATTGCAACTACTTCTTTGCGAACAAAAAGTCGCATATCAAGTGCAACCTGGTCATTACGGCTACGTCCGGTATGTAATTTCTTACCGGCATCTCCAATCCTGTCAATCAGGTTTGCTTCCACGAAACTGTGTACATCTTCATATTCATGAGTAATCTGTAAAATACCCTTCTGAACATCCTCACGAATACCTGTTAAACCTTTTACAATTGCATCCTTCTCTTCAACAGTGATAATATTCTGCTTTTCAAGCATAACAACATGAGCAATACTGCCTTCTATGTCCTGCTCAAATAATCTCTTATCAAATCTTATGGATGCATTAAAATCATAGACTAACTTGTCCGTCTCTTTGGTGAAACGGCCGCCCCAGAGCTGTGCCATATTCTACCTCCATTTTATTAAATCTGAATTTGATATTATCATAAAAATAAGGTTGTTGCAATAAACTTTACGAATCTTGTTAAAAATAGCTCTTTTATATAAAAAATAAGGATTTACAGGTTAACAACTGTCTATTTTCGACATAAGATAATTTATATTTATAAGGAGGCATTCCATGACAAAACCTTACCTTGATGTTAAAAATCTCTCCTATACTTATCCGAGTATCGAGGGTGAAGTTGAGGCTATAAAAGATATGTCTTTCAAAGTATACAACGGAGAGTTCCTGGCTATTGTGGGACCAAGCGGCTGCGGTAAATCAACACTGCTATCCATTATAGCAAGACTGCTTAATCCAAGCAGCGGAACAATCTCATTCCAAAATCCCGACGGTTCACTCCATTACCCGCGTATAGGTTATATGTTACAACATGATTACCTTTTGGAATGGCGCAGTATATATCGTAACATTTGTCTTGGTCCTGAAATCAAGAAAAACCTAAATGATGAAACAAAAGCATATATTAATCAATTACTTAATGATTATGGTCTATATGATTTTAAAGACAAAAAACCAAGCGAATTATCCGGAGGAATGCGCCAGCGTGCAGCTCTTATAAGAACACTTGCAGTTAATCCGGAGCTTTTGCTTTTAGATGAACCCTTCAGTGCCCTCGATTACCAGACCAGACTTTCAGTGTCAGATGATATTTACAAAATCATACGCTCAACAAAGCAAACAGCCATTTTAATTACTCACGATCTCTCAGAAGCAATCAGCATGGCAGACCGGATACTTGTGCTCTCAAAACGCCCGGCTCACGTTGTTTCTGAAATACCGATTAAACTCACACTCCCGGAACGTTCTACCCTTGCAGCCCGGAAAGCTCCTGAATTTGCAGACTATTTTAATCAACTATGGGAGGAGCTATATGATAATGACAAATAAAACCAAACAAGAACTTTCAACCCAGGAATTATTTCTTCTTAACCACAAAAGGCACAAGCAAAAGGTACTTTTTTTAAGAATTGCCATTCTGATACTATTCCTTACAATATGGGAAATAACCTCATATACAGGTATGATAGACTCCTTTTTCTTTGCAAGTCCGTCAATAGTATTAAAATGCGCCATTGACATGGCACTAAGCGGTACACTGGCCACTAATATAGGTGTCACCCTGGCAGAAACACTAATAAGCTTTTTTCTGGTAATAATAATAGGAATCGGCATGGCAACAATACTATGGCATTGGAAAAGTGCTTCACAGGTCTTGGAACCTTACCTGGTAATCCTTAACAGCCTTCCAAAATCCGCCCTTGCCCCACTTTTTATTGTATGGCTCGGTACCGGAATGAAAACCATTATAGTCGCCGGTATATCGGTCGCGGTTTTTGGCTGCATTATAAGCATCTACACATGCTTTATGCAGGTTGATCCCGAGGAAATGAAGCTTATATATACTCTTGGCGGAAGAAAAAAGGATGTTTTCCTCAAAGTTGTTTTCCCAAGCAGCATACCAACAATAATCAGTAATATGAAAGTTAATATCGGTTTGGCGCTGGTAGGTGTAATTATCGGTGAATTCCTTGCCGCCAGAAGAGGCCTTGGCTATCTCATAATATACGGCTCACAGGTTTTTCAACTTGATATGGTTATAACCTCAATTCTTATCCTTTGTATAATTGCAATTCTTCTATATCTGGGAATCTCCCGTTTGGAAAAATATTACTTAAAGAGAATCTAAATAGTACAAGAAAATAAAAGTCGCCGCGGCTGCGACGACTAATACATATAATATTTAAAAATTCATTGCCAATACACGCCTCACCGATTCAAGGACTTTTGCCTTGTCAAAAGGTTTCACAATAAAATCATGGGCACCGCTTCGGATAGCATCCAGAACCATAGTTTGCTGACCCATGGCGGAACACATAATTATTTTAACTTTCGGATATTTTTCCTTTAATTTTCTTAATGCATTTAATCCATCCATTTCAGGCATGGTTATATCTAAGGTAATCAAATCAGGCTTTTCCCGTTCAAAAACTTCCAGCATTTCAATTCCGTTTTTTGCTTCACAAACCTCATGACCTGCGCTTTTAAGCATATCTGTAAGCATTACCCTAATAAACATATTGTCATCTGTTACTAATATTTTAGCCATAAATCTATTTCCCTTTATATTTAAAAACACTAAATAAAAAACCTCGAAAAAGCACTTTGAAAATCGCGGTTTCCCAAGGTCTGTCTGGAAAAGCTGAAAATGGGACTCGAACCCACGACCCCTTCATTACGAGTGAAGTGCTCTACCAACTGAGCTATTCCAGCTTATGTCGGTTGCTTACGCAACCACCTTGATATTATAATCTGAAAACAAAATTTTGGCAATAACAATCTTTAGCAAAATCTCTATTCAGCATCAATTGATTCTTTAATGTGGACATCCATCTGTGGATACGGAATCGGTATACCACACTCATCAAGTGTATATTTAATTTCTTCAATAATTCTACAGCGTCCTTCCCAATAATCATCATTCATAAACCAGCATCTTACTCCCAATGTAACCTGGCTGCTATCCAAGGCATCCACGTATACAAACATTTCCCTGTCTTTCAACGTGTCTTCATCTTCTCTTAAAAGTTCTGTAATAACCTGCTTGGCAAACCGTATATCTGCATTATATGATATTCCTATTTTAATATCCACACGTCTCATCCTGCATGCAGTAACATTAGTAAGCGATGTATTTGCCAACGTGCCGTTTGGCAGAATAATAACCTTATTATCGGGTGTTGTAAGCTTGGTATAAAACAATTGTATTTCCGCAACAGTACCCTCGTTCTTGTTAGTATCTTCGATAATATAATCTCCAACCTTAAAAGGCTTTAGCAACAGAATCAGAACACCACCCGCAAAATTTGACAGACTTCCCTGTAAAGCCAGACCTATTGCAACTCCGGCAGAACCTATAACTGCCACAATACTGGCTGCATCAACTCCAAAGCTTCCTGCAATTATAAAAATCAATAGAATATACAGCACTGCTTTTACAAAAGAGTCCACAAACTGGCTAACTCCAACTTCAGCATTGGCCCGTTTAAGAGATTTCTTTAAAATTTTACGGACAATTTTAATCAATTGGGTTCCTATAAAAAATACAACAATAGCAAGAATAACACGTATTCCCAATCTAATCACTTTATCCGGAAGTTCCTGCAATAAATTTTCTATAACTTTATAATTAAAACTATCTAAAGGCATTTTGTACACATCCTACTATTTTTTTATTGAGTTCACAGCCTCAGTTGCTGCCTTAAGTTCTTCTGAAGCTTTCTTTGCAAGTTCTGCCGCTTTAGTTGCCTCTTTAGCCGCCATCTCAGCCTTTAACTGCGCTTCTTTGGCAGCCTTGGCTTCTGCCTTTGCAATTGCCATTGCTGCTTTGGCTTCGGCCTCTCTTTCTTTGGCGATTTTCTCGGCTAAAATCTGCTGTTTCTTTTTCATCATTTCATCAAGTTCTTTTGCAGTATAAGGTTCATAAGAATATATACATAATGATAAAGCCGGAACAGAAACTGTCAAGCTGTAAGGTCTTTCATCGCAAACTTCGTCCACTGTCCTGTTTGCACGTCTGCTTGATTTTTCCTTATTTCCTCCGAATTTTTTATCATCGGTATTTAATATCTCTTTGTATTTACCATGCATGGGAACACCCAGATGTAAATCCTGTGCCACTCCTGCAAAGTTAGCAACTACCAAATGGGTTTCCTTGTCTTTATCCGCTTTTCGGAGGAAACTTACATAACTCTTACTTGCATCAATACAATTTATCCATTCAAAACCATCTGTATTGTTATCTTTAGCATAAAATGCCGGAATGCTTGTATAAATCCTATTAAGTTCTTTGACAAGATCCTGCACACCTTTATGTTCAGCATACTGTGTAAGTTCCCATTCAACACTGCGGTTTTCATTCCACTCATCAAATTCAGCAATATCCTGTCCCATAAAAAGCAGTTTTCTACCGGGATGTGTCATCATATACGCATATGCAAGACGTAAGTTTGCAAACTTTTCCTCCCTGTTTCCCGGCATCTTGCCTACCATGGACGCTTTACCATGTACAACCTCATCATGGGAAAATACCAGCATAAACTGTTCTGAGTACGCGTAAATCATACTGAAAGTCAACTCATTCTGATGATGACTTCTAAAATAGGGGTCATACTGAATATATCCAAGGAAATCATTCATCCATCCCATATTCCACTTAATGTCAAAGCCTAATCCACCATCATCCAAATCCCCGGTAACCATTGGCCATGCAGTACTCTCCTCTGCAATTGTAAGCACTCCGGGATTGCGCTTATGCATAACCGAGTTCAAGTGCTTGATAAATTCAATCGATTCAAGATTTTCATTTCCGCCATACATATTGGCAACCCATTCTCCGTCCTGCTTGCCATAGTCAAGATAGAGCATAGACGCTACCGCATCCATTCGGATACCATCTGCGTGAAACTTTTCAACCCAGAACAACGCATTAGCTATCAGATAATTGCTTACCTGAGGTCTTCCGTAATTATAAATCAAGGTTCCCCAATGAGGATGCGACCCCTGTCTTGGGTCCTGATGCTCGTAAAGACAGGTTCCGTCAAAACCAGACAGTCCATAGACATCTCTCGGGAAATGCGCAGGAACCCAGTCAAGAATAACACCGATTCCTGCCTTATGTAATTCATTCATAAAATACATAAAATCAGCGGGTGTGCCGTATCTTGATGTGGGTGCATAATATCCTATTGTCTGATATCCCCATGAAGCATCAAAAGGATGCTCCATTACAGGCATCAATTCAACGTGGGTATATCCCATTTCTTTTACATATGAGATTACCTTAGGTGCCAATTCCCTGTAATTTAAATATACACTTCCGTCATCGGTATTCCCTTTTTCATTACGGGCAAATGAGCCAAGATAAAGTTCATAAACACTTATAGGAGCGTCTTTCTTCTGTCTGTCGGCACGTTTTTTAATCCACTCTTCATCATCCCACTCAAAAGAAGATAAATCCGCAACCACAGAAGCACTGTCAGGACGCAGCTGACTTGCGTTTGCATAAGGGTCTGCCTTCAAATATGTAAGTCCACCCTTAACCTTTAATTCAAACTTATAATTATCATTCTCTTTTACACCGGGAATAAAAATCTCGAAAATACCGGATTCGCCTATACGGCTCATCTGATGAACTCTTCCGTCCCAGTCATTAAAGTCTCCCACAACGCTGACACGCATGGCATTGGGAGCCCATACTGCAAAAGATACACCATCAGTACCATCAAGACTGATAGGATGAGCACCTAACTTTTCATATATGGTATAGTGAATTCCAAGTTCAAATTTTTCTATATCTTTTCCGGTAATTGTAGACTTAAATGCATACGCATCTTCAACTGTTTTACTTATACCGTCTTCATAAGAAACTTCATAGAAATATTTTCCAATATTCTTTCCCGGTATAAGAACCGCAAAAAATCCATCTTCATCTGCCAGTTCCATTTTATGGGTTGCATCAGTATCCTTAATATGGACGCATACATTCTTAGCTTCAGGAAAATATGCCTGTACCAAAGTCTGTGTACCTGCGGTATGAGCCCCCAATGTTGCATGGGGATTATCTGATTCCGAATAAATAATCTCTTCAATTACTGGCCAGTTCATCAGTTTATATAATTTGCTATTCATAGAAGCCCTCCTTTACTTAATACTATGAATAAATAATCCGCTTCTAAGTTTCGGTTCAAACCATGTGGACTTAGGAGGCATCAGTGCTCCTGCATCTGCCACTGCAAATAACTCAAGAATTGATGTAGGATACATTGAAAAAGCAATCTTCATATCTTCATTTGCTCTTCTCTCAAGTTCTGCAAGTCCGCGGATTCCTCCCACGAAATCAATACGTTTATCAAGCTTTGGATCTTCGATTCCAAGTACGGGTCCCAATAAGTAATCCTGCAATATAGATACATCCAGATTAGCAACGGGATCATTGGAGAATAAATTATCCTTAGCGGAAAGTTTGTACCATTTTCCTGATAAATACATTCCGAAAATGCCTTTCTTTTCAGGACTTACAGCACAATCTCCCACAGAAACAATATCAAAATTTTCTTTGATTTTATTCAGGAATTCCTCTTCGCTATATCCGTTTAAATCTTTGACAACCCTGTTGTAATCCATAATCATCAACTCATCATCCGGGAATAAAACAGATAAGAAGAAGTTAAATTCCTCTTCTCCCGTAAACCTTGGATTCTCTTCCCTGCGCTTTAATCCTACCTTGGCAGCAGAAGCACATCTGTGATGACCGTCTGCAATATATATGGCATCCATAGCCTTAAATGCCGATGCAATTGTATTAATCTTCACATCATCAGCAATCACCCACACCTGATGTCTTATTCCGTCCTCTGATACAAAGTCATAAACTGCCGCCTCTTCCTGTACTGCTTTCACAACACTGCGCAGTTCATCATTTGAACGATATGCAAGGAAAATAGGTCCGGTCTGTGCCTGACAGGTATCCACGTGACGGATACGGTCTATTTCTTTGTCTGCACGGGTATTCTCATGCTTCTTAATAGTTCCGCTAACATAATCGTCAATAGATGCACATGCTACAATACCGGTCTGTACCCTTCCGTTCATAGTCTGGCTGTAAAGGTAATAACATTCTTTATCATCCTGTACAAAATCACCGTTATTGATTCTGTCCCATAACATATTGTGCGCAGCCTCATATACTTTATCTTCATCAAATCTTACCCCTTCATCTTCGGGGAATGACGTTTCTGCCCTGTCAATCTTCAAAAAAGAATATGGTTCTTTTTCTACAACCGCCCTTGCCTCCTTAGAATTATATACATCATAGGGAAGTGCCGCTATTCTATCCTCAAGTCCTTCCTTTGGTCTTATTGCTTT
>CAZGSF010000077.1:0-9160 GCA_964528145.1 uncultured Lachnospiraceae bacterium
AGCCGTAAGTTACAGTATCAGATGCTGGCTGAAAAGGGAAGCAGTGGTAAACTGCCGTTTATCGGTGTGGACGGACTTGATGAAAAGAAGGCACGGGTGGTTTTTCAGGGGGCAGAAGGTGCTTATTCCCAGATGGCAATGGAGGCTTATTTTGGAGAGGATGTTAATTGTTTTCATGTGGATGCCTTTAGGGATGCCATGAGTGCCATTGATGAGGGAAGTGCGGATTTTGCGGTACTGCCCATCGAGAATTCCACGGCAGGAATTGTTAATGAAATATATGACCTTTTGGTTGAATTTGAGAATTATATTGTAGCAGAACAGATTATAAAGATAGAGCATTGTCTGCTTGTATCTCCCGGTACAAGGAAGGAAGATATAGAGCGGGTGTATTCCCATCCCCAGTCTCTTATGCAGAGTTCACGCTATCTGTCAAATTATAACTGGCAGCAGATAAGCATGCAGAATAATGCTTTTGCGGCAAAAAAGGTGGCAGATGAGAAGGATAATACCCAGGCTGCAATTGCAAGTGAACTGGCAGGTAAGATTTACGGGCTTGAGGTGCTTGAAAAGGGCATCAATCATTCGGGAACCAATTCCACCAGATTTATAATAGTAACTAATCAGAAGATTTTTAAGAAGGATGCGGGTAAAGTAAGTATTTGTTTTGAGGTTCCTCATGAAAGCGGTTCGCTCTATCACATACTTTCCCATTTTATTTATAATAATCTTAATATGACAAAGATTGAGAGCCGTCCCATTGAAGGACGCAATTGGGAATACAGGTTCTTTATTGATTTCGAAGGGAATCTGTCGGACAGTGCGGTGAAGAATGCCCTGCGCGGTCTTAGGGAAGAGTGCCTTAATATGAAGATTTTGGGAAATTATTAGGGAAAAAACAAGGAGTATTTACCAATGAATTCAAACAAATTACTTTTATATACCGGATTTGATAAGGATGAAGTGTTTTATGACATGGAATGGCTTATAAAAAATGCCGGGACAGATGTTTGTGATGAAGAAAAAAGAGAGGTTTTATACAGAAGTATACATAAGCTTATTGAGTTTGCAGGGACTCATGGTTTTTATGGGAATATATGGCACTGCTATCTTGCCAATCTTTTGGTAAACAGTGAGAACACATACAGTAAGGCCTGTGAGATTCGCGGCAGGGTTGAAGGTACGGTTAATAAGGCAGCACTTCATGATATTAAGATTTTTAAGGATTTCTTTGACTATGATTTTACACAGCTTGCTAAAGGACTTGGTGTGGATGAGTATGACATGATTGAGAATTATGAGTCTAACCGTCAGGAGAGCAAGGTTTACAATTCAAGAATCTGTGCGCGTATATGTGAGCTTGCTGCAAGATTCAAGGACACACATTCTCCGGAGGAGATGAAGGACACATTAACGGATTTTTACAAAGATTATGGTGTGGGCAAATTCGGACTTCACAAATCTTTCAGGATTGTTCATGATGAGAGTGGCGTACATATAGAGCCAATTCTTAATATTGCCCATGTGTATATGAATGATTTGGTGGGATATGAAATACCGAAGAAGAAGCTTACCGATAATACGGATGCTTTTGTAGCAGGGCGCAAGTCCAATAACTGCCTGCTTTACGGAGATGCCGGAACCGGTAAGTCCTCCAGCATAAAGGCTATTGCCAATGAATATTATGAGAAGGGCCTGCGTATTATTGAGTGTTATAAGCATCAGTTCCGGGATTTGAATGAAGTGATTGCCCAGATAAAGAACCGCAATTACAGATTTATTATTTACATGGATGATTTGAGCTTTGAGGATTTTGAAATTGAGTACAAATATCTTAAAGCAGTAATAGAAGGCGGACTTGAGAAAAAGCCGGAGAATGTGCTTATATACGCTACCTCCAACAGAAGGCATCTTGTACGTGAGAAATTCAGCGACAAGGAAGAAAGAACGGATGATCTTCACAGAGGAGATACCGTACAGGAGAAGCTTTCACTGGTAGCACGTTTTGGAGTAACTATTTACTTTGGGGCACCTGATAAAAAGGAATTCCAGAATATAGTTAAATCCCTCGCTAAACGTTACGGGATTGAAATGGAAGAGGATAGATTGCTTCTTGAAGCAAATAAATGGGAAATAGCCCATGGCGGATTGTCGGGAAGATGTGCACAACAGTTTATGGATTACCTTTTGGGACAAGAGACGGTCTGATAATTAATAAAGGCAGGTTAACGGAGAGATACTGATGAGCAATATAAAAACATTTGCATCAATAGATGTGGGTTCCTATGAACTGGGAATGAAGATTTTTGAATTTAACAGTAAGGGAAGAATGCGTGAAATAGACCATGTGCGTTACCGTATCGATTTGGGTACGGACACATATGCCACAGGTAAAATCAGTTATTCACGGGTAGATGAGTTGTGCAATGTTTTGCGTGAATTTGCTCAGATTATGAATGCATATAAGGTGTATGATTACAGGGCATACGGAACAAGTGCCATAAGAGAAACTGAGAATACAACCATAGTACTTGACCGTATTGAGCAAAGAACCGGAATACACATCGAAGTTTTAAGCAACTCCGAACAACGTTTTCTGGGATATAAGTCTGTTGCATCAAAAGGGGATGCATTTAACAAGGTTATTGAAAAGGGAACCGCAATTGTGGACATTGGCGGAGGCAGTATCCAGATTTCATTGTTTGATAAGGATTCTCTTGTGGCAACCCAGAATCTTAAACTGGGCGTGCTTCGTTTAAGGGAACGTATTAATCACCTGAATGTTAAGCCGGCAATGGTGGAAGGTGTTATTGACGAACTTGTAAGTGCCCAGATGGAAGTATTTAAAAAACTTTATTTAAGGGACAGGGATATAAAGAATATAATCGTTGTTGATGATTATTTGTCTGTATGGTTAAAAAAGCAGCATATAGAGGGTGATAATAAACTTGGTTTTGCCAGCGTGGAAAATTATGAGGCACTGATGCAGTTAATGCGCACCAAATCAAGGGAAGAGGTGGCAACGGCTCTTGGTGTGCCCGTTGAGAGTGCATCACTTCTCTTTGTTTCAGCAGTGCTTATGAAACGCATCATAAAGGATATGGGTGCGGAGATGATTTGGGCGCCGGGAGTGACTTTGTGCGATGGTATTGCCTATGATTATGCCCAGAAAAACAAAATGATTACCGGGGGTCATGATTTTGAACAGGATATTATCGATTGTGCCCATAATATCAGCAAGCGTTATATGGGAAGCAAACGACGTGGCGAAACCTTGGAGGCAATTGCCCTTACCATATTTGACAGTATGAAAAAAGTACACGGCCTTGGTAAAAGGGAGAGACTTTTACTCAGACTTGCGGCTATTCTTCATGATTGCGGTAAGTATATAAGCATGGTTAATCTGGCAGAGTGTTCATATCAGATTATTATGGCTACTGAGATTATAGGTCTGTCCCATGTGGAACGTGAAATTGTGGCTAATGTGGTGAAATTTAACCATTCCACATTCTTATATTATGAGGAACTGCAAAATGTAACCCTTGATAAGCAGACCTATCTTGTGATGGCAAAGCTTACGGCGATTCTTAGAAGTGCAAACGGACTTGACAGAAGCCATAAACAGAAATTTTCCGATATTAGGGCAGTTCATAAGGGTAATGAACTTATTATTACGGTGGATACACCGGAGGATATTACCGTGGAAAAAGGTTTGTTTGAGCACCGCGCAACATTTTTTGAAGAGGTATTTAGTGTGCGTCCGGTGATTGTGCAGAAGAAAAGCTTTTAAAGCCGGTGTTCTTAAAAGGAACAGGGTTATAAATGGAGGTTGTTATGGGAGAAAAAACAAAGGACAGGTTGTCTGAATTTAGAAAAAGTGAGTATTATACCAACCGTGAAATGGGCTGGATTCTTTTTAACGGTCGTGTCTTAAGTGAAGCAAGGGATAAGCAGATTCCGCTTTTTGAACGTTTAAAATTTTTAAGTATTACGGCATCCAATCTGGATGAGTTTTTCATGATCAGGGTTGCATCCTTAAAGGATATGGTGAATGCGGGATATACAAAAACCGATATTGCAGGAATGACGCCCGTAAAACAGCTGGAGAAACTTAATGTAGTGACCCGTGAACTGGTCAGCCAGCAGTATTCCACATATAACCGTTCTCTTGTGCCTCAACTTAGAATGGTGGGACTTGAGGTTATTAAGCAGCATGAGGATTTAAGTGAGGAGGAAGGGGCGTATCTTGACAGATATTTTGCGGATAATGTGTATCCGGTTTTAACCCCTATGGCAGTGGATTCCTCACGTCCTTTCCCATTAATACGTAATAAATCCCTTAATATAGGTGCACTTGTACACAAAAAGGGTGAAAAGTCAGAGTTTGAATTTGTAACGGTTCAGGTTCCCAGCGTGCTTAACCGTATCGTGCTTCTTCCCAAGAAGAATGATGTTCAAAAGGTAATCCTTCTGGAAGAGGTTATTGAGCGGAATATGCACAAGCTTTTTCTTAATTATGATATTGTGTGTGCCCATCCATTCAGAATCATGCGCAATGCGGATTTGACCATTGAAGAGGATGAAGCGGCGGATTTATTAAAAGAAATTGAGAAACAGCTTAAGAAAAGGCAGTGGGGCGAGGCAATCCGTCTTGAAGTGGAAGAGGGCATGGATAAACGCTTGATTAAGGTGTTAGAGAAGGCTTTGTCTATAGAAAAGGACGATGTTTATGAGATAGACGGTCCCCTTGATTTGACATTTTTAATGAAGATGTACGGACTTCCGGGATATGATTATCTGAAAAATCCAAAATACGAACCCCAGCCCGTAGTAGAACTTCCGCCGGGTAGCAATATTTTTGAGGTTATATCAAAGAAGGATGTGTTACTGCATCATCCTTACCAGACCTTTGCGCCTGTGGTTGATTTTATCCGTCAGGCAGCAAATGATCCTAAGGTTCTGGCGATTAAGCAGACATTGTACCGTGTAAGCGGTAATTCGCCTATTATTGCGGCTCTGGCCCAGGCGGCGGAGAATGGTAAACAGGTATCGGTGCTTGTTGAATTAAAAGCCCGATTTGATGAGGAAAATAATATTGTATGGGCAAAAATGCTTGAAAAGGCAGGCTGCCATGTTATATATGGTCTTGTGGGACTTAAAACACATAGTAAAATTACATTGGTAGTGCGCATGGAAGAGGATGGTATCCGCAGATATGTGCATCTTGGAACCGGTAATTATAATGATGCCACTGCAAAGCTTTACACGGACATAGGCTTGTTTACAAGCAGTGAAGCCATTGGTGAGGATGCCACGGCAGTATTTAACATGCTTTCAGGTTATTCTGAGCCTGAAAGCTGGAACCGTCTGGCGGTAGCTCCCTTATGGTTAAAGGATAAGTTCCTCTATCTTATCGGAAGGGAGAGGGACGTGGCGCTTAGCGGTAAACCTGCGCGGA
Source organism: uncultured Lachnospiraceae bacterium (assembly GCA_964528145.1). GTDB lineage: Bacteria > Bacillota > Clostridia > Lachnospirales > Lachnospiraceae > Acetatifactor. Next base: position 5,459 of record CAZGSF010000077.1, read on the forward strand.
TTGTGGCAAAGATGAATTCATTATGTGATCCGGATATAATTGCCGCACTTTATGAGGCGTCGGCAGCAGGCGTGAAGATTCGCCTTATTGTACGTGGAATCTGTTGCCTTAAAGTGGGAATCCCGGGAGTTAGCGATAATATTCAGGTTTGCTCAATTGTAGGTAATTTCCTTGAGCATAGCAGAATTTTCTTTTTTGAGAATGAAGGAAATCCTGAGATTTATTGCGGAAGTGCGGACTGGATGCCAAGAAATCTGGAGCGTCGTGTGGAGATTCTTTTCCCGGTGGAGAATCCGGAGCTTAAAGAGAAATTGTGGCATATTCTTGATATGGAACTTAAAGATACTTTAAAAGCTCATGTCATGCAGAATGACGGAAGCTATGAGAAAATTGACCTGCGCGGTAAGCATAAGCTTAATTCACAGGATTTGTTCTGTGAAGAGGCAGTGGAGGCTGCTAAAAAGCTTTCGGAAGGTGAAAAGGGAAACAATAGAGTGTTTATACCGGAGACAGCGCAGTGATAAGAAAAATAATTTGGTGGATATAGAAATGAAGAAAATAATATTGGCGTCGGCATCTCCCAGAAGAAGGGAGCTGCTGGCTCAAATAGGATTAGAATTTGAGATTATTCCGGCAAAAGGTGAAGAAATAATTACAAAGAGTGAACCTTGTGAAATCGTAATGGAGCTGGCGGAATGTAAGGCAAAGGAAGTGTTTGATAAGACAACGGCATCGTCTGTTGATGCAGATGTGCTTGTCATAGGCTCAGATACAATTGTGGTTCATAACGGACGTATAATGGGTAAGCCGGCGGACGAGGCGGATGCGAAAGCGATGCTTACTGAGTTATGCGGTGATGTTCATCAGGTATATACGGGTGTTGCATTCTTGTGGATGCAGGAAGGAAATATTTGCAAACATACTTTTTTTGAATGTACGGATGTACATGTATATCCTGCAACAGATGAGGAAATTTGTGCATACGTAGCCACAAAGGATCCCATGGATAAGGCCGGTGCATATGGGATTCAGGGGCAGTTTGCAGCATTTATAAAGAAGATTGACGGTGACTATAATAATGTGGTCGGATTACCGGTGGGAAGAGTGTATCAGGAACTTAAAAACACATATATTAAGTATTGACGTATATATTTATATTAATTATTATGAAATTAGAAGGAAGTTTATCTTCGCTCACGTTTAAGAAGATAAACATAGTTTAAGGAGGAATGAGTATGCACGAGTATGATGATGCTGTACTTGTTTGTTTTATCAAGAACCAAGGTCAATTATTTTCTGAAACTGTAGCATCTAACGTAGATGAGGCAGAGGCATTCTTAGAGGAGTGTATGGCTGTTGTTGTTGACTCTGTTGAAGAAGTATTGGAATATTTTGAAGAAGCTGGAATTGATGTAGAAGGTGCCGATGAAGAGACTATTCTTGAAGCGGAGGAAGTCTTTGCTGTGGGTGATGGCAGATACCTGATTGTGGAGGGGTAAAAGAGACTGTAAGTAATTTATCAAAAAACTAAAGTCCTTTTAGGAAAAATAAGCAGCACATAAAGATTACGATATTAAACCGCCAAATTCAAAACTCACGCAAAGCGTTTAGACATGTTGAATTTGGCGGTACGTTTATCTTTATGTGCTGCTTATTTTTTTGTCCTAAAAGGACTTAGAAGTTTTTAATTAAATTACTTACGTGTATATGAGTTCACCGTGTAGGGCAACTGATAGGTATTTCTAAAAACTTAGTGCCTCTTACATCCCTGCGATTTCATCGAATAGGTCTGCCAGGCCGTCGTTATTGTTATCCTGTTTAGTTACTATATCCGCAATCTGTTTTACACGTTCATCTGCATTCTGCATCGCCACAGCGATTCCTGCAGCTTCTAACATTGAGATATCATTCTCTGCATCACCACAGGCGTAAGCGTGGCTTAAAGGAACGTGAAAATAATCACAGACATAACGTATTCCGCTTCCTTTTCCGGCATTAATGGGAAGAAGCTCCAAATAGGTCGGATTGGAGAATACAGCCTGAATTCGTCCCTCGCAAAAATCCGCAATATGCTCGCGGAATGCTTCGAGCTTAGCGTGGTCATCCAGATTGATTGCCATAAGCTTTGAAGAGCCTTCGGGAAGCGCATCGGCGATATCATCTACGACAGTAACAGGAAGATGAATCCGGCTTGTATAAGAAGCAAGCTCGCGGGTTTCTTCCGTGGTGATAATATGAGTGTCTGTATAGCCGTGGCAGTAAACACCCATTTTTACGGCCTCCCCGGTAAGATAGCGAAGTTCCTCAGAGGTAACCCTATGGTCTATGAGACGTGTGTCTGTGTCACAATCATAGACGATGGCACCATTGTTGGAAATAATAAGCATACCGGGATAATTAAGACCGGATTGTTCCTTGACTTCCAGAATACTGTTTAAAGGTCTTCCGGAGGTTAGGATGAGTTTATGACCTTTTTTTATCATTTTAGATATGGCTTCCCTGGTGCGGGGAGATATCTTACATTCTTTGTTGAGCAGTGTGCCGTCTAAATCTGAAAAAACAAGGCGGATTCGTGTCTTTTTCAGATCATCAAGAATCGAATCGGGGATATGAAGTCTGCCGTATCCTACAGCTAAATCCAGTTTTGGTTTATTTTTACCGTGAAAGTCTGAACCGCCACTTATGAGCAGATTATAGCGTTTTGCCAATTCTCTCATCTGACGCTCTTCAGCTGCACTATAAGTGGAATATACAGCTTCTATGCCCATAAGTCCGGCTTCTTTTAACTCGGCTATCAATTTTTCCAGACGATGGTCACTCATATGATACAGAGTGGGATGTGCAAGTATTGGGATTCCGTCAGCCTTTAGAATAAGCTCTACAGCCTGGGCAGGGGTAACTTTTTCTCTGGGCACATAATAGGGGCAGTGGTCGCCTACATAACGATCGAAGGCCTCTGCCATGCTTTTTACATAGCCGTGCTCCAAAAGGAATCTTGCGTAATGGGAACGTGTGATAATTGCATTGGGAAATTCGTTAAGCATTGCTTCGTAGGTGATGTCAATGCCTGCTTCCTGCAATTTGCCGCACATTTTCTGGTTGCGCAGGATACGGGAATCGATGAATTCCTGTATTTTATTTTTGAAATCTTCTTTATTTACATCAATAAAAAGGCCTAAAATGTGAATGTCCTTAGACTCGTATTCCGTGGAAAGTTCAATTCCGGGAATGACCTCGATGCCCTTGCCGGCAGCGTAGTTAATCGCTTCGGCAAGGCCTTCTGTGGTATCGTGGTCTGTAAGGGCAAAAGCACTCAGGCCTTTTTCTAATGCATAATCTACCAGTTCAGTAGGTGTAAATGTTCCGTCTGAACGTGTTGAATGTACATGTAAATCTATCATTTTAGTTCTCGTCTTCCTCAATTTTAGCGGTATAAACAGTTCTCTTACGAGCCATTTCATCGCTTGCAAGGTATTCGTCGTAGGTTGTAATCTTGTCGATTAATGTTCCGTCGGGAAGAATCTCCATAATACGGTTTGCAGTTGTTTGTACAAACTGATGGTCGTGACAGGAGAAAAGTTCTACACCTGAGAATTTAATCAAGCCGTTGTTAAGGGCTGTAATTGATTCCATATCCAAGTGGTTGGTGGGCTCGTCTAATATTAAGCAGTTAGCACCGCTAATCATCATTTTGGAGAGAAG
>CAZGSF010000078.1:0-9095 GCA_964528145.1 uncultured Lachnospiraceae bacterium
TTTACCCACACCAATTACGTCATAGCCTTCTTCCTTTAATTGATCCAACATGGTTACCGAAGGCGGCATGAGCGAATAATCGTGTCGTCTTGATGTTCTGGTATAATTACCGCTCTCCCCCACAAACGGACGGGCGATAACTCTTCCAACCCCCACATCTCCTTGTAGCATTTCTCTTGCCATCTCACAATATCTGTATAATTCTTCAACAGGCACAATATCTTCATGGGCCGCTATCTGGAAAACGCTGTCCGCAGAAGTATATACAATCAAATCACCTGTTTTAACGTGTTCATCACCGTATTCATTAATAACAACCGTTCCCGAATAAGGTTTATTACATAAAACGCCTCTTCCTGTCTTTTTGCTGAATTCTTCTATAACTTCTTTGGGAAAACCATCAGGGAATACCGGAAGCGGCTTTTCAGAATACACACCTGCAATCTCCCAATGGCCTATTGTGGTATCTTTGCCCTTTGAAGCTTCTTCCATACGGGCATACGTTGCTGTTGGCGTAGTTTCCTGTTCTCCTACCGAAACGCCATCAATATTAAACAAGCCCATTTTGGCCATATTGGGAACACGAAAATAGGAGCTTGCCGCAACAGAACCGAGAGTATTAACATTAATATCCCCATATTCTGCTGAATCCGGCATAGCTCCGATTCCAAAACTATCCAATACGATTAAAAATACTCTTTTCATTCTGTATCTCTCCTAACATTTAACATATGTAATGTATTATATCACAATTTTCCTTATTCTACCACTGTACTTATAATGATATTCTCCGCGCTAATCTCTGTTTTTCGCTTAACGATATCCTCTATCTGTGCCCGTTGTGCATCGCTTAATTCTGTTGCATTTACCACCACGTCAACGCCGTTGTCAGTGATGCTCACCACTACATCCTGAAAACCTTTTGCTTCCAGAAGAATCTCCGCAGCAGTTTCCTTTTCCGCAATGCTTGTCATTTCAATCATATTATCAACCGCACTCTGTTTTTGTTCATCGGATAACGTTGAACTGTTGATTATATCCATTAATGCTTCTTTGTTCTTTGCCCTCGTCTGTTCTTTTAACAACTTTGCCTCTGAAAGAGTCGCCACATTGCTTGTAGCAGTAAAGACAGCCTCACCGGGAACTTCTCCATCTTCGGGAGTAACTTCATTTAATGCTGTTTCCATACCTACATCCAGATAATCCTCCTCAATGTACTCTGATTCATAATCAAGGCTTTCTATATCTGATATATCAGCGGTTTCCAAATCTTCCTCCGACAAATCAAACAACGTATTCAACTCATCGTATGTATCAAGGCCTGCCGCCTCAAGACTTAAATCATCCAGTGCTTCTGTATCTGCTGTCTCAGACAAATTTTCCCCTGATGTAATATCGGTTCCTGATGCAGACAGATATTCTTCATCCTCCAAATTAGTACCCGCAAAATTCAAATACCCTGCAACAGCTATCATAATGGCAAGTGCGGTAATCATAATCTGGTTTTTCTTAAAAATACTTTTCATGCTGCCAATTCCCTTCTTTAACCTGTTTTCATTTTTACTACTTTAATTTTATGAGGCTCGATTCCAAATAATACCTCAATAGCATCAGTAATATTTTTAGTTACTGTACCTACCCCCGCCCCTTCACATACCACCAGCACCCCCTCCACCTGTGGACTGATTGTTTTTATTACATAAGGGGTACTTTTTCCCGAATCAGTTTCATATATCGTGGTCTCACCCGAATCCACATTACTTACACTCCGCGTACCTCCCTGGGAATCCTGTTCCTCCGTATTGGAGCGGCTAACAGGTATGTCCTTTTCAATAATTTTCTCACCCGAACTCTTCAAAGTAATGACAACCTCTGCCCTGCCCACATTATCCATTGCAGAAAGTATCTTCTCCAGACGATCCTCCATTGATGAAATATATGTATCCTCCGCGGAATTTTCATTTTTATCCTGCTTTGATATTTGCAAATTCCCTTCATCCAATTCATTACTTTTACTCAAAATATCAACAGTCATATTATTTTTATCCGACGCATCATTTTTATTGTTGTTAACCGGCCATGCTATTATCATCAAAAGCACACCTGACAAAACAACAATTAAAAGCTGATCCTTTTTAAGCAATTTCCCCTTCGAAATCAAATTTCCAAACCATTCTTTATTCATACCATAACACCTCTATTTTTTCCTCCGAAACATTAAGCTCTGATGATATGGTTTTTCGTAACACTTGTAATTTATTGTTTTCCGGCATATCATCAGCGACAGCTCCACCTCCCTCCACCTGTTTTTCCATTATATCTACGGTATCTATATGTATGTTTATATCTTCGTTGTTCCTATATTCCTCAATATAAAACACTAAAACATCCTGTTCCTTTTCACTTCCATACTCTACAGAAGATACCTGCACCCCCTCTTTTGCAACTATATTGTTAATTCTTGTTTTAACTTCTTCCAGGGTATACTTCAATATATTTTCCTCACTTATTGCATTTTCCAGTTCCAACCACTCCATATTTTGATTTATTTCCTTCTGTATTGTTGCCACTCGCGCATCAAAATCCATAGCATTTTTCCCGGAAAATAAATTTATAAACGGAACCAATATCTGTACCAGCACCATTACACTTATTAACAATTTGAGATATTTTTCATACTTGGGCGAAGGTTTAAAATGAAGAAGCACTTGCGCACATATCATAAACGCTCCTATTTGTTTAACTGTTTGAAAAAATTCCATAACCTCTCCTAGATTCCTCTATTAGTAGCATAAGCCGCAATTGCAATCAATATCACAAAAAGAAGCATTGCCGTATATGTAGTCCTCATTAGCAGAAAGCTTCCTTCACCGACCTTATTGGTACATCCCACAATTCTTTTATCACTTACTATTCCCATTAGTGCTGCACTGATTTTTAAACATCCTGCAATAAGAAAAATTTTCATAAGCGGTACAATACAGATAACCAAAAGTATTATAAGAAATACCACACCGATACTGTTCTTAATAAGTACGGCGGAACCAATCATTATTTCCGTCATTCCATCCGCTATATTTCCTATTCCGGGTACCATGGACACTATTTTACGGACAGACCCTGTCTTTACGGAATCCATAACAGGTGTTATCATTGTCTGGAACACACTTATTCCCGTAACAATTCCTATAGCAGACTTTAAAATGAATCCAATTGTTTTATTCATAAACTCAAGCAATATTCCCAGCCGTTCTTCAACCCATATACCATTAATTACCGAAAGCATTACATAAGAATATATAAAGGGCAACACAAAGGATAAAAGTATGTGCTCGACTGCAAATATCATAATTATCATCATCTGATATCCTGCCAGTGCCGTGGTAACACTTCCCGAGACTCCAACCGCAACAAAATATGTAGGAACAAAAACTTTTATAAATGTTACAATACTTTCCACTGCACCTTTTGCTGTATCTGCCGCCTCCCAAAAACATTTGAACAGCACCGCCATAAGAAGCAGATATACTAAATAGAAACTTATATCTGCCACCTGATGGTTATCAAACACATCTGTAAAATGAGCCAATAGTGCAGATATTATCCCCAATACAAGAAGCCATAGTAATACATTCCGGATACTCCCCATCTGTGCTGCCATGCCTGAAATAACTCCCGAAATCCCATCCGTAACTGCTCCTAAAACATCTCCCGAAAAAATCCGCATAAACATTTCCGATAAGCTAAAATTAAATTCCGGAAACATACTCTCAATTTTCGTCTGCAAATCATTCATTTGATATTGTTCCCATATTAGTGAAAAGTCTGTCTGCTCCATGGCATCTCCTTAAATCATAAAACTCTGAATATACTCAATGACCGCAAACAAAATCGGCATTCCGGCAAAAATAACCGTAAGTTTGCCAAACATCTCTATTTGCCCCGAAATTGCCGAATATCCCGCATCTTTACAGATTCCCGCCGAAAATTCACATAAATAAGTTATTCCCACCACCTTTAGCAATGTTCCCAGATAACTGCTGCTACCCTCCAGGAATATTTTTAAAGCCTCCATGCGCTCTAAAATCACCTGCAACAATCTGACCGCATAGGCAAATATAATAAGGCTTACTGTAAATCCTATATACAGGCTATACTCTGCTTTCTGACTCTTAAACTGTATTGCCAAAAGAACTCCCACAATACCTATTAATGCAATTTTTGCAATTTCCATTATTATTCCCGCCTCCTACAATGAAAACAAGGACTGAATAGTAGTAAAAAGTTCATATATATATGGAACAACCCATGTAAGCACCAAAATTAATCCTGCCAAAGACAGCAAAAATGCATGTTCTTCCCTTCCACTATGTTTTAAAATCTGGCTGAGTATGGTCACCAAAATACCAACTGCTGCAATTTTAAATATAAGACTAACGCCCATTTTGCCTCCTTACATCAGTACAATCGTAAGAAACAAGCCCCCTATAAGACCCATACTCATGACTACTTTTGATTTATTTTCCATCTTTTCTTCCTGCTCCTTTATTGCTTTTTCTAATGTCAGTCTGCATTTTGCAAATGCCTTCATTTGCATTGCATTATCTGCGTATCCGTTTCCGTCCCCTATTTCAAGAAAAGCTTTCCCTTCCTCTTTACCGACCTTAATATTTTCGATACACTTCCCCATTTCCTGTTTCCATACAGTCGAAAACGTCATTCCTTTATCAGAGTTCATAAGTTTCCAAACCATATACAATCCACCGGCATAAGGTTCTTCCATTCTGCGAGAAATCATCATACACGCCTCCGGCATTGATGATTTTGAGTAGCTGATTTCACTTTCTAACAGTTCAATTATTGTATGTATACACCTTGCATGATGCAGTTTTACTTTTAAATCCTGCCTGCACAACAATCCCAGTCCCGTCGAACCCGAAATCACAAGAATTGCACCTATAAGCTTAAACATAACTCCATCCTTTCATCATATATACCAAGGACTCCCGGCATATCATTTTTCTTTCCCATTAAAATGTAGCGTTGAAAGGTTCCCGCCTCACAGGCAATCCTCATAAAATCCTTCTTCAACATGTCCTCCATATTTTCTGCATGAATTGTCGCAACAATCCTGCATCCGCTTGCCATTGCCCTTAAAATCATACGGATTTCCTCCACATCCCCCAACTCATCAACAGCCAGCACTTTCGGCGACATAGACCTTATCGCCATCATCATACCTATAAGCTTAGGACATGCATCCAGCACATCAGTCCTCATACCCACATCATTCTGTGGGACTCCCTGATAACTTCCCGCAATTTCACTTCTTTCATCAATTATGCTGACATTACACCCTTCTCCCCATTCATTACCATCAGAAATCCTGCGGACCAAATCTCTAAGCATTGTAGTTTTACCGCCCCCCGGCGGAGACATTATCAGGGTGTTATAAAAATTTCCGTTTTTATATAGTAATGGCAATACCCGATCCGCAACTCCGGGTTTTTGATGGGCAACGCGGATATTCAAACAGTTAATATGTTTCAAATAACGTATACGCCCATCACTTTCCAACACGGCCTGTCCTGCAATACCTATTCTATGACCACCGCAAACAGTAATAAACCCCTGCCTTATTTCATCTTCAAAAGCATAAATCGAATAATTACATATGTGATTTAATATATCTGCCACTTCCCGAGTACTTATCCTATAAGAATTTGTCATTATATTACCAACACTACCGTCCCGGTTAAGAATGTATTCCCTGCCGTTAAGTATTAAAATCACAGGTTGTCCCGCCCGTATCCTGATTTCCTGCAAACTTTCAAAATACTTCTCACAAATTTGAAACTTTTCCCGAAGATGCATTGGAAATAAATTAATAATACTGTTACACGACATAAATACACCCCTTTTCAATCCTCATATCTCAATATATGAAAAGTTGTCCCGGTTATGACTGCTTTTTTATCAAAATTTCATTCTAAAAATTGTATTAAAAAAAGACCATAGAATTAATACCTTATCTATGGACTTATAGCGCATAAAATGATAATATAATTATATAAATAGTAATAGTTACTATTATCAATCTTTTTAGGAGGTATTTATTATGACTACTTATAATTCAGCACAAATTGATAATCTCGTTAATCTGTTAGACGGATATTCCACCAAAGGAGGCCATCACCTTAATGTTAATGTTCTAAACAGAGACACCCTTCTTGACGCACAAAAAAATCCGGAAAACTACCCTCAATTAACAATTCGAGTTTCCGGATATGCAGTAAACTTTATTAAATTAACCCCTGAACAGCAGGCAGACGTAATCGCCCGTACTTTCCACGAGGGTGTATAATTTCTATTTTGTCAGCTCGGGATAAAGTTCTCCGCTCCAGTCACACGAAAACTTTTATCCCGAGCACAAAAAATTATCCATATACTCTATTCTTCTACCGCATAAGCAATAGCATCAACCTGAAACAGTAACCCGCCCGGGTCCGCAAATTCTGTCTGAATTGATTTTCTCGCAGGATACTTTCCATTAAACCGCTCCTTAATCACCTTTTCCATAACAGGTATATCCCAAATATTTTTAAACAAGCAATTCATCTGCACTACACTTTCTAAAGTCAATCCCACCATTTTCAAACGTTCTTCCATTACATCAAAAGCACCTTCAACCTGCCTTTCAATAGGTCCGTCTGTGTAGCGAACACAATAATTCAAAAAGCAATAATCTCCTGCTTTTACAATCCCTGAATGTGCCCAATTCTCATTAACATCATATCTTTCAATTCTTCGCATTTTTACACTCACCTTTCTACATTTTTGTATTCCTCCTGTATTTCCTTACAGGTTGTCAATATACGTTCTTTTATTTCCTGTGGTTCAATTATCTTAGCATTATTTCCAAAGGACAAAATCACTCCATACCAAAAGCTCTCATGCCTTGGTACTGAAAAGCAAAACTCAAAATCTCCGTTTTCATACTCTTTTGTGATTTGACCATTTAAATATTCTCTGCATTTTGACTTTATATTTGCCTTTCCATATAATTTAATATTAACAACATTATTGTTACTATCATTAGTTTTTAATCTAATGTCCGTAATGCTATGGTTCTTTGCGCTTTTTATCTCTGTTACCATTAACTTATCCATACGAACCAACTTGAACATACAATAATCCTGATATTTTTCGTAATATCCAATTAAATACCAATTGTACCATTTATATTGTAATAATACCGGTTCAACCTGAATCTGTTTCACTTCATCATAACTATTTGTATAAGAAAATCGAACAACAGGTTTTTCTTTAATTGCTTCGTCTAAAATCTTTAACTGTTCATTTATTTTCTCATCTTCACATGCTACACTCAAATCCATTGAAACAACTACATCTTCTGAACCATTAATGCACTGTACTTTTGCCAAAGTACGCTCTAAACTCTTGTTTGCATATGCACTTGCCATTCCTTTTAAAGCCGCAATTATCCAATCATACTCATGATTTGTTGCAGCCTGTTTTTCCAACACGTATTCCTCCATAATTTGATAACCACCATCAACCCCATAAAAGGATTGAATTGGAATACCTGCCATTCCTATAGACTCTAAATCTCTCATAATAGTTCTTGTCGATACTTCAAACTCATCTGCCAACTTCCCGGCTGATGTTCTACCATGATTCAGCAAATAAACAATTATATTTAAAAGACGATCAATTTTCATCTTTTCTCCTTTCATCCCCAATATATCAAGCAAACTATGACACCATTATGTCATAGTTTGCTTTCACAATCAACTTCTTATATATGCACATAAATTGCGAACTTATATTGCTTTTTTATGTATTACTGCAAAGTGCTAATCTTTCTTACAGAATAGTTCACAAACATAGGGGAAATGCGCACGGATGCGCATTTAGGCATCACGCGTCACGGATGACGCATTGATGCCGCCCCGAACAAATCCCATACCTTTCCTATTCTGTTAGAAAGATTCACTGCGCAGTATCATAATAAAAAATCAATATAAGTTCATAATTCATATCACAAAAAAGAGGATTGCCTTATAGCAATCCTCTCTCAATTTCATATATTACATCCACTTCTTACTGCTGAGGTACATCCTTAATGGAGAAGCTGATTCTTCCCATCTTGTCTTTGCCGAGGCAAACAACAGTAACGTTATCACCAAGTGTAAGAACATCTTCTACATGGTTGATACGCTCTTTTGCAATCTTAGAAATGTGAACCATTCCTTCTTTGCCGGGAGCAAACTCAATAAATGCACCGAACTCTTTGATGCTTACAACTTTTCCTTTGAAAATCTGTCCTTCTTCAAAGTCAGTAACAATTGTTTTAATCATATCTACAGCTTTATCCATCATCTCAGCATCGGTTCCGCATACTGATACTTTACCGTCATCGGTAATATCAATTTTAACGCCGGTACGTGCAATAATCTCATTGATGGTTTTACCACGCTGTCCAACAACCTCACCAATCTTCTCAGGATCAATCTGGATAGAGATAATCTTAGGAGCATATTTGCCAACTTCAGGTCTGGGAGCATCAATTGCTTTCTTCATGCAGTTGTCCATGATAAAGAATCTTGCTTCACGACATGCTGCAATAGCGCCTTCTACGATTTCTCTTGTAAGACCGGTAATCTTAATATCCATCTGGATAGCTGTAATACCATCGGTTGTACCGGTTACTTTAAAGTCCATATCTCCGAAGAAGTCTTCAAGTCCCTGAATATCTGTTAAAAGAACAAAATCATCATCTGTATCGCCTGTAACAAGACCACAGGAAATACCTGCAACCATCTTCTTAATTGGAACACCCGCAGCCATAAGAGACATACAGGATGCACAAGTAGAAGCCATAGAGGTAGAACCGTTGGACTCAAAGGTCTCAGATACGGTACGGATTGCATAAGGGAACTCATCCTCTGAAGGTAAAACAGGGATTAATGCTCTCTCAGCAAGTGCTCCGTGTCCGATTTCTCTTCTTCCCGGTCCTCTGGAAGGTTTGGTCTCACCTACAGAGTATGAAGGGAAATTATAGTGATGCATAT
>CAZGSF010000079.1:0-9055 GCA_964528145.1 uncultured Lachnospiraceae bacterium
AGCCATAGCTGCTACTAATTCAGTTTTGTTCATGTCGAACTCCTCCTCTAATAATAACTTTTCTATTTTATAATTTTTAGCACGTCTTCTTTAAAACGCCTATAAATATATATATCTGTTTTCGTATTGTTTGTCAAGGTTTTTTGCCTATTTTACACTATTTTAGGCTTTTTTACTAATTATTTGGGCTTTGTTATCAAGCCTCATATTTATCTACTAATTCTTCTACCTTGTCATTTAATATCTGTTCAGGTGTCAGCTTGTACTCACGGCATATATCGGCTATTTCCATAAGCATGTCGCCCACATGTTCTGACAACTCTTTATCATAGATTTGCGGCTGCATTACATCCAGATTGGCTGCTATTTCCTTAAGCCTTGCTACAGACTCTGCGTAGCCTTTTCTTTGCTCGTACAGCTTGTCCACCTTTTTGGTTACCTTAACTGCTCTTGTAAGTGCCGGTAATTCCAGAGGAATTTCTTTAAGTGGCGACTCAATCCAGCTTTTACCTTCCTTTTCAGTCTTTTTTATATCTTCCCAATTAATTAAAACCTGCTCGGAATTATCCGCCTGTACATCACCGAAAACGTGGGGATGGCGGCGAATCATCTTCCTTGACACACAATCGATTACATCCTCTATTGTAAAGATTCCTTCTTCATCTGCGATTTCACTGTGCATTACAACCTGCAACAAAAGATCGCCCAGCTCTTCAATCATATTCTCCGGGTCATTTGTTTTGTTGAAAATACGTATTGCCGCTCCCAGTTCCGCCGCTTCCTCCATAACACAGGGTTTTAACGACTCATGAGTCTGTTCTCTGTCCCATGGGCATCCGTTTTCACTGCGAAGAGTCTTCACAATATCCAGAAAATCTGTAAAAGTATACTTTTTATCCACGGCTTGTCCTTTCTTGGTTATTCATCAGCGGTCAAATTCACAAAAGAATAACTTGCATCCCTTTTTTCACTGTCCACATTAATAGTATAGCTTCTTGTCTCATAACCGCTTTTTCTAAGAGTTACAACATGAATACCACTGACCTTTTTAAAACTTACAGGCGTAATTCCAACGTAATTACCGTCTATATAGACTTCCACATCTTTGGGATTATCAATATATACTTTATAATAATCACTTGCGGTTGAATTATCCGGCTGATTATCCTGATTACCGGATTCGTTATTATTGTCGCTTACACTGGCTTCAGAATTTTTATCTCCATCCGTTGGATCTTCTGAAGTATTGTCACTAACGGTATTATTATCGTTATTATCGTTATTATCTTTATCTTCTGTATCACTTTTATCTGTTGAATCGTCTTCATCCAATACGATGTTGATTCCCGCTGAAGCCTCTCCGACTTTAAGATAACTTGTGGAGGTTACATAGCCTTCTGCTTTTGCCATCAACTGATGAATTCCGTAATCCAGCTCTACAGGTGCACTTATATCTACCTCTGTACCATCTACGAAAACCTTGGCATTGGCGGGTGTAACGGAAAACAATACTGTTCCCTTTTTGGGTTGTACACCCTCTATCTTTGAGAGGTCAAGTATGGTTTCTTCATTTCGGTTAATTGTAACTTTTTCCACAACATTATAATTTTTATTGCTTACTACCACATCATATGTTCCCTCAGGCACCGTCAACAGCATACCTTCCGTAATTTCCTGTATCAGGGACTGACCGACTTCAATCCAGCCGCCGATTACATATTCATCTCCCGTAAGACGCAGATATCCATGCCCTTTTTGAATCTGTACACTATAAATACTCGTTCCGATTCCATTAAAGTCCAGTATATCCACAGTATTGATGTCCATTATTTCCATCTGCTGCTTATCCTGTACCACAATCAAATCATCAGAATATTTATATGTATCAGAACCTATCCGAATATTTCGTTTGTTTTCATTAATTTCAAACTGACGTACTCCGGAATTGGTCCACGCTTTCTTAGATAATTGCAGAGTATTAAGCCTTTTGGAATTTTTTAAAAATGTAACGTCTACAATGGAACCTTCGCGTACCTGACTTAAGGCAAGTGCTTCATCATATTTATCGTAAAACTTTGTGGTTCCGTTGTAATTTAAAGTGTACTTCTTTGATTTATCCAAATTAAGAAATGTAATGGTTTTGTCGTCTTCGTTCTTGGAAACAAAAATTGCAGTATCTTTAGAGTCATATGTTCCGGGCAATAAAATATTGTAATCCTTTTCCGCTTGAACCGTTTTATCCGGCTGCTCCGTCTTGTATGTGCCATATGAACATCCGCACAACAAACATACCGCCATTACCATAGCGATTGCTGTCCTTTTTCTTAATTCCTTCACTCTGATGTGTAATTGATTCTTATTCTTAATGTTCTCTACTTCCATACCTTTTCCTTAATGTATATATAAAAACAATTCTTACCGGTTTATATTATCATACTTTTCCCAACACTTCATCCAGAAACTGTTGTTTATCTTTTTCCTGGGCCAGCACTTTTTCTAATTTTTCCATATTTTTACCGGGTATCCATGATTTTCTGGAATTATAATAAAAATTAACAATCTTCCAGAACTTCTCCGGATATGCAAATCTATAATATAAAGAAATCCTGTCCCCGGCAGATATGGGGCGTATTTTATTATATGCCTCTATAAGACTTTCACCTGTTTCCAATGACCAGTTACTTTTTTCCAAAATCTTTCTCATGAAAAGGTATAAATCCCTTATCTGGCGGTCTGCGATAATCTTATCAAAATTTATGACAGACATTCCTTCATTCGTGAAAATAATATTATGATACTGATAATCGCCATGGCATAATTCCTTATAATTTAAAATTTCTTCCGGTTTTTCTAAAATGGAATACCGGGTATAATCTTCAAGGATTTGTTCTGCCTGATTCAAATAGAAATCATAATGTTTGTTAAGAAATAATTCGAAGTCTGTTTTCTGACCCTTTTCTTTCAAATAACGGCGGACTCTTTTCAATTCCTTATTATGGCGCAGATATTCTTTTTCCAAACTGAAAACAGGAATGGATTCCACAGGTATTGTTTCTGCAATATCTTTTTCTTCAAATGCCATTGCATTATGTAATTCTGCCAATATACCTACCGCTTCCTCACACTCTGCTATGTCCTTAACATTACACTCTCTGCCGTCAAACCAGCTTTTAACTATATATACCGCTCCGTCAGTATCCTCTGTCAACAATTCACCGTCCTTGTTTCTAAGGATGTGTTCAACGAAAAGGCCGGTCTGTAGTTTACCCTGCATTCCTGTAAGAACCATATCCATAAGTTCTGCCTTTTCCTTAGAACCGGCAAATTCCTTTAAGGTATAAAGCCCCTGTCTGCTTTCACAGATAATGCTGCCCCTGCCTTTACGGGTGCGT
Organism: uncultured Lachnospiraceae bacterium; assembly: GCA_964528145.1. Lineage (GTDB taxonomy): Bacteria > Bacillota > Clostridia > Lachnospirales > Lachnospiraceae > Acetatifactor. Next base: position 3,393 of record CAZGSF010000079.1, read on the forward strand.
ATTACTTCAATATCATATTTTTCAAATAAACTGACAGCACTGTCATTCACCTTAATTCCTCCCATCAGCGACTTTTAGGTCTACCCTATCTTATGAGAGGTAAGGTTTAAGTATGAATAGAAAATTTATATCAATTCCAATAACTTTTCTTTGGTATTCATATCAGGGTCATCAAGCACGATTTCAAGCATTTTATTCAGGGTTTCCCCTAGCTCCCTGCCCGGCTTCATTCCCGCCTGAATAAGATCACTTCCGGTAACCGCCAGCATTTTTAGGGAAACGCAGTCGGAACGTTCACTGATTTCTTCATATTTTTGCTTCCATAAATCCAGATTATCCTGTTTTTCTTCACGCTCATAATCACTCTGGGCATCCAAATCAGCCTGCCTCACCTGCAAAAATAACGGAAATAACTCTACACCGATTTTGTTAACAGCCCTTCTGACAATCCTGTCCGTCGGTGTGACACCATTGCCGTAATCATGATAAAACACAAGCTTAGAAACCTTGTGAAGGGTATCATTATCAAATCTTAAGCGATGCAAAATGTCCCTTGTAAGCTCTTCGCTAATCCGGGCATGTCCGTGAAAATGATGAATCCCTTCTTCATCTATGGTTTTCGTCCGGGCTTTTCCAAAATCATGGAATAATAAAGACAATCTTAACACCTTATCTGCCGCTACTGCTTTCATGGCATGCAATGTATGCTCACCCACGCTGTAGCAATGATGGGGATTATTCTGCTCCGTCTTCATAACAGCGTCAAACTCCGGCATAATAACTGCCGTAACGCCCTGTTCATAGGCAATTTTAAGAAAATCCGGATTGGGAGAGGTCACTAACTTCACCAGCTCCACCTGAATACGCTCTGCGCTTATATTCTTAAGTGTAGGCGCCAGCTCTTTAATGGCTGCTGCCGTCTTTTCTTCAATGGTGTATCCCAATTGTGCGGAAAACCTTACTGCACGCATAATGCGCAGCGCATCCTCCAAAAAACGCTCCCTTGCTTCTCCCACACAACAAATTCTTTTATTCTTAATGTCTTCCATACCGCCAAAAAGGTCGATAATCCCGTCTGCCTCGTTGTACGCCATGGCATTAATGGTAAAATCCCGGCGCTTCAAATCTTCCTCAAGGCTTGGTGTGAAAATTACTTCCTTAGGGTGACGGCTGTCCTCATATTTCCCATCAATCCGATAGGTTGTAACCTCAAAGCCTTCCTTTTCAAGCATTACCGTCACGGTTCCGTGCTGGATACCGGTGTCAATGGTACGGCGAAACAACTCCTTAACCTGCACGGGCGTAGCGGACGTAGTAATATCCCAATCATCCGGCTCCCTGCCCAAAATGCTGTCACGGACACAGCCGCCTACAGCATATGCCTCGTAGCCGGCCTCGCGGATAGTATCAATTATGAATTTTACTTTTGAGGGTAAAATAATTTGCATAATGACCTCGCTGTTGTGTTGAGCTTTCTAGTAATCAGATTTATTATTTTGAAGCAATTCTTTCCAATTTTCCGGAAATCCCATTGTGTTAATATTTACACTGTCATATTTATCAAAAAGTAACTCTATGTATACTCCTTGTATAACATAGGTGTCTTAGACAATTTCGCATTATATAATCGCCCATAATGCGCACAGATATTTCTTACATACGAAACACTTTCCAGCCAGCTTTCAATATATGTATAACCTACACCAAATGACTTTGCGATAGCTTTTTTATCCTTATTATGCATATTCTTGTAAAATTTTGACAATGTACCGAAACTGAACACTTCTACTAATGCATATATAGGAAGATTCCCGCCTTCATAATTTTCTCTAAAATTACGCACAAAGGGTGCTTTTGAATTTCGCCCAATCTCTTCCTCAATATCTTTAAGAAATTCTGTATGATACTTTTCTTCCGTAAAATTTTTCGCCTCCAAATACCCTAGAACACCATATTTCTCAGCAAAATAATTAGACAATCTACATCTTACATTAATTTCGATTTTTTCTATTTCGGGAAATATAATTTGCCTAAAATTAGAATTAAACAGATACAAATCAACTATTTCTTTAAAGGTTGTCTGCTTATTATAATTCCCATTTTTCGGTTTTAAATTAAGACTATAGGCCTTTATCAGTCTAAAATATGAAATATCATTAAGAATCTTTTTTGCATATTCCTCATCATCAACAAGTAATCCATTAGTTTTCAGATTCTCAACTTGTTCATCAATTGACATAGAAGGTTGATGTTTTTTTAATTCCCCCATACAATATTCTCCTTTAAATTAAAAGACCCAACGTGGTCCGCATCGTTGAGAGGCGTGTTGGGTTCTGTTAATTTTATTATATGTTCTTTTTTTAAAAAATCAATATTTTTTTATATTTTTTAAAAATATTTTTTACCTGAACAAACCAGCCATTCTTGTCCTAATTCCTTTCCAGAATTCTTCAATGGAACGTGAACCTATCTTATAACTTACTGTCTTTGTTCCTCCAAAATCATTAATACCACGGAATGTTACCTTTGCTGTTCCTTTATTCACGTGCTTAATGTAACTTCCGGGAACTACTTCAATGTTTTCTCCAAGAATCAATTCTTTTGTTTCATCTCCAAGTTTAATATAGACCTTGCCCGGTGTGAACTGGCTCTGTCAAATTAGCAGACTACTACAATACAAGCGTAGACTATATTTTGGGAAGAACCGACATAAAGGAACCTTATTCTACATCCTCCTCTAAATTCTAATCTACACAAATGAGATATATGAAAAAAACTAAAACACTTGGTCTTAGTCTTTATCACAACCTGATATAATTAATTCACAATCGGTGAAACTACCGGCTTACCATCTCTGTCCAGAAGTGGTGTAATACCGCCCGCTTCCCCGCCTGCATGAAAAATATAATTTACTCCGGTCTCTCTATCCACCCAGATTTCCGTAATATTCACAACGCCCTGTGAATAAACCTTTTCAAATCTTTCTTTTGCCATTTTTAATACCCTCCTTTGTACTATTAAATGCGGTATCTGTTAAACATTATCTTTGTCATGACCTGTAATTCTTCTAATCTTAGGCGCAACATAATGCATCAGGCACGTAAAAAGAAAATAGTACACTGTTGTTACTAATACCGTATCAATTTCCAAATATCCATTAAACAAAAAAGAAAATAAAGAATACATTAAACCAAATAGTACTGAAGATAAAATATATTTTACTATTTTACTTTTCAATATTTTTCTCATATCCTCACTCCGCATAATAACTTGTATGAAACTCTGCATTAATCTCCGCAATTTCCTTCTTACCATCAATATAATCACGGTACATATCCCACAGATCAATTTCACAATCTTCCAGACCGTCTTCCGGGGGAAGCCATTCACGAATAAGTTCAATTCGCTCCTGCTTAGTTGTATCTTTTATTAATGTGCTTTTCATACTATTTCACCAGCTTTTCCGTTTCTCTAGCGATAGCAAGCTCCTCGTTGGTAGGCACTACCATGGTAACAACCTTAGAGCCTTCGTCTGAAAGAATCACTTCTTCCCCACGAATTTTGTTCTTCTCAGGATCAATGTTGGTTCCAAGGAATCCTATGTACTGTCCAATCAACGCACGAACCTGTGCATTATTCTCGCCTGCACCTGCGGTGAAAACAATGGCATCCACACCATTCATTGCTGCAGCATAAGCACCTATGTATTTTCCTACACGATATGCGTATGTTTCAAGGGCAGTCTCTGCCACTTTATTTCCTGCCTCTGCCGCCTCAGCCAGATCACGGAAGTCACTGGATAAACCATCTGAAAGTCCCAAAACACCTGATTTCTTATTGCAGATATCTATAACTTCTTTCTCGCTGATACCTTCTTTTTCTGCTAAAAATGTAATAATTGCCGGGTCGAGGTCTCCACTTCTGGTTCCCATGATAAGTCCCTCAAGTGGGGTAAGTCCCATGGAAGTATCAACTGACTTGCCGTTTAAAACCGCAGACACGGATGCTCCGTTACCAAGGTGACAAACGATAATCTTCATATCCTCCACATTACGTCCCAGAATCTCAGCGGTACGTTTAGATACAAAATCATGACTGGTGCCGTGAAAACCATAACGACGTACTTTATGATTTTTGTAATAATCTAAAGGAAGACCGTACAGATATGCTTTTGCAGGCATGGTCTGATGGAAAGCGGTGTCAAACACTCCAACCATAGGTACTTTGGGCATAATTTCACGGCATGAGTTAATTCCAATTAAATTAGCAGGATTATGAAGAGGTGCCAAATCGTTGCACTCTTCAATTGCTTTCAAAACTTCCTCATTAATTACAACAGAGCTGGCAAATTTCTCGCCACCGTGAACGATACGGTGACCCACAGCATCAATTTCGTCCATGGAGCTTATAACGCCCACCTCTTTATCCATAAGCTTTTCAACAACATATTTAACTGCTGCCGTGTGGTCTTCCATGGGTACTTCTGATTTGATTTTTTCTCCGCCTGCGGGCTGATGTGTTATAGCACTTCCCGCAATTCCTATACGCTCACACAGGCCCTTTGCCAACACGCCCTCGGTTGTGCTGTCGATAAGCTGATATTTTAAAGATGAACTTCCACAGTTGATAACTAAAATTTTCATATTTTTCTCACTTTCGGATTTTTTATTTTTATATAAGACATTATAAATTTTTCATAATAAAAAAGCAACTTATCTTGCCAGCTTAGGAAATGTACGCAGAGCATTTTCGTAGGTAATGCGCTCCACTTCCTCCGGGGAAATTCCTTTAATAGCTGCAATTTCCTCTACCACATGGGGCAGATAAAGTGAACTGTTTCTTTTCCCCCTAAAGGGCACCGGCGCCAGATACGGACAATCTGTTTCAAGTAAAATAGCATCCATGGGAATGTACTCCACGGCTTCTTTAAGTTTTTTGGCATTTTTAAAGGTGATTACACCGCCGATTCCAAATACAAATCCCATATTGAGAAATATTTTGGCCGACTCTTTAGTATAAGAATAGCAGTGAATTACTCCTCCGATTTCCTCACTGTGCTCTTCTTTCATTATGTCTATGGTATCTTTGGCTGCTTCCCGGGAATGTATTACTACCGGAAGTTTTTCTTCTTTTGCCAGTTGAAGCTGCCTTCTGAACCACTTTTTCTGAAGGTCTCTGCCCGGTTCGTCCCAATAATAATCAAGTCCGATTTCTCCCACCGCGACGGTTTTATCAAGCTTACAGAGAGTCTTAAGCCATTCAATACTACCATCCGTCATTTCGGCAACACCCTCCGGGTGTACGCCCACAGCCCCATAGACAAAGGGATACTTCTCCATCAAATCCACCGTTGTCTGAGTTGATTTAAGAGTTGCACCGATGTTTATTATACTGTCGATATTTGAAGCCGCCAGACTACATAAAATCTCATCCCTGTCTTCATTAAATGCTTCATCATCGTAATGAGTATGTGTATCAAAAATCATAAATTTATCAGCTCCTTAAAAAAATTAAAAAAATGCTTGCATTTCAAATTACATTGTAATATAATAATTTTTGCGTTATAAATATGCGCGCCTTTAGCTCAGTTGGTAGAGCAGTAGACTCTTAATCTATTTGTCCAGGGTTCGAGTCCCTGAAGGCGCATCCAGGCACCGATTTTG
>CAZGSF010000080.1:0-9041 GCA_964528145.1 uncultured Lachnospiraceae bacterium
CCAAACGCTCTTTCTGTGCATTCAAACGATACACTTCTTTATCAAGCGCAGTCATACGTTCTGATAACTCTTCTCTTGTAGTGAAGAAATTTTTCTGTTTTTGAGTCAGTTCCTCTTTACGCTCAATATCCGATTTTAATTTTTCTTCAGATTCACTCTGTGAAGTATGAGATGCTAAAATAGTTTTTTCAATCTCTAAGATATTATTTTCTTTATTCTGTATATCCTGAGTATTCTTGGCAATACCTTCCTGGATTTCCTCGAGTTCTCCGGTAAGTTTTTCAATCTCACCTGTAATACGATCCACGTTCTGCTGGTGGAATCCCTGAGTTTGAAGCATTTTCTCCACTTTCATATCCCAATCGGACACCAGTGCCGACTGCTCGGATTCTTCCAGACGTTTTTTCTCCAGTTCTCTCTGAAAATCGCCTATTTGACTCTCCGTATTTTTCTCCAATTCCTCAGAAGCCTTTAACTCATCCTGAATCTGTGATTTGTTCTGCATGATATCAGCAATCTGTACTCCGATTTCATGCTCTTCATTTTTGAGTTCGTCAAATCCCTGCTCTGTTTCTTCTCGTTTTTCCTGAGCCTGAATCACACTTAAACGCTTGGTATTCTGCTCGATAAACTTCTGTTGGATTGCTTCGTTTACCTTTTCATTCTCACTTCTGAGTTTGTTTCGTTCTTCTTTAATATGCTCAATTTCTTCATTAATGGTATCAATATCCTTGCGATATTGCTCAACCTTTTTCTTTAATTCTTCCATCTCGCGGCGTCTGCTCAGGAGATTGTTGTTATTCTTAAAGGCACCACCACTGATTGCACCTCCGGGCACCAAAAGCTCACCCTCCAAGGTAACCATACGGATTCCGTAAGAGTATTTCTTTGCAATCTTTACTGCATTGTCTACATTGTCGACAACCATGATACGACCAAGCATTGCCTTCGCAACATCCCGATACTTCTTGTCAATATGTACCAGTGCATCCGCCATGCCGATAACGCCTTTTTCTTCTGTCGCCTCAGGATTCTTGAATTCCTGCGGATTCTTGATACTTGTTAAGGGTAAAAATGTAGCTCGTCCCAACTTATTCTGCTTAAGGAAACCAATCATCTTCTTAGCAGTATCCTCATCATCGGTAACGATATTCTGGATATTACCGCCAAGCGCTGTCTCAATGGCGGTTTCATATTTCTCATCAACTTTGATAATATCTGCTACAACACCGACGATTCCCTTTTCCTTTTCTTTCTGTTCCATTACTTTTTTAACGCTTCCGCCGTAACCTTCATAGCGTTCAGTAATATCAGAAAGCGTTTCCAGACGGGATTTCTCCTGATGATAAAGTTCCTGTGTTTTTCTTAAAGTGCTGTCTTTTTCGGTTATCTCACCTTTAATATCTGAAAGACGCAGATTAATTGAAGCCTGCTTCTCATTAAGAACGCCTAATTCTTTGGTTACATTCTCAAATTCTTCTTCCAGACGTTTAATTGCTTCTTGCTGCTCCAATTCATCTGATTTCGCACGAAGGAGACGGGAATTAAGCTCTGCTTTACGCAGATTAATCTGCTCAAGCATTGTGTCATAACGTCCCATCTTGGATTTTATTGTTGCTCTCTGATTAAGAGCATCAATTATGGTATTTTTACCTGATTCTATGTTATTGTTTAACTCTTCAATCTTTTCCTGTACTGCCTGAAGCGCAGCCTTTACTTCATCCCTTGCCTGTGATAACTCCTGTACCTGCTTATCAATTTCGCTCTTATCGGAAAGGATACTGTCCTTATCTACATTCTTGGCATCGATTTCACCCTGAACAGTCTTTAATCTGTTTTGAAAATGCTGCTCATTGCCTTTAGCAGAATGTATCTGCTCTTTTAATACATTGATTTCGCCTTCCAGCTTACCTCTAAGCACACTTGTATCTGTAAGGGAAGTCCTTGCCTGTTCAATTCGCTCATCCAGGGATTCTATTTCCGCCTGGATCTGCTCATATTCCTGCTTAATACCCTCGTATTTTTCAGTGGTCTGCTCTAAATCGCCGGTAGCAATACTATATTTTTCTTCAATGGCAATCATCTGCTCGCGGATACGCGTATTCTCCAAAAGGAAAACATTAACATCCAAGGTTTTTAATTCTTCTTTCTTTTTCAAATAAACCTTAGCTTTCTCTGACTGCTTCTCTAAAGGTCCGACCTGCTTCTCCAGTTCGGATAAAATATCTGAAACACGCACAAGATTCTGTTTCTCATCTTCCAGCTTCTTCTGCGCTGCATATTTTCTTCTTTTAAATTTAACGATACCTGCTGCTTCGTCGAACAACTCACGGCGTTCTTCAGGCTTACCGCTTAAAATCTTATCAATCTGACCCTGACCGATAATGGAATATCCTTCTTTACCGATACCTGTGTCATAAAACAACTCATTAACATCTTTCAAACGACATATAGTTCCGTTTATAAGATACTCACTTTCACCGGAACGATAAATACGTCTTGCCACAGTAACTTCATCATAATCAATGGCAAGCTGATGATCCGAGTTATCAAGTGTAATGGCAACATATGCATAGCCTAAGGGCTTTCTTGTCTCTGTTCCCGAAAAGATAACATCCTGCATGGACGCACCACGAAGCTGCTTAATTCTTTGTTCACCAAGAACCCAGCGGACTGCATCGGCAACGTTACTTTTACCGCTTCCGTTAGGACCTACGATACCTGTAATTCCATTATGAAATTTAAAGGTTATTTTATTTGCAAAAGATTTAAATCCGTGTACTTCAATACTCTTTAAATACATAGTTTTGTCTTACTCTTCTTTCTTTAATTCACAGATTGCCGCGTAAGCTGCCTGCTGTTGGGCATCCTTTTTGGACTTACCTCTGCCTTCTTTAAAGGTTCTGCTTCCTATCCTCGCGCATACCGTAAAGGTTTTCTGATGCTCAGGTCCCGAAACATTAATCAAATCATATTCTACACTTGAATGATATTTCTTCTGTATCATTTCCTGTAAAATAGTTTTACTGTCATAAAAAAGCTGTTTATTCTCCAAATCCGACAAAATAAAACGATGTATAAAAGCCCTTGCTTCCTCTAATCCGCTGTCCGAATAAATAGCTCCTATAATAGCTTCCACCACATCTGCAATAATGGAATCTCTTTCTCTGCCACCGCATTGCTCCTCGCCTTTACCCAATCGCAAAAAGCGCCCCAGTTCTAAATCCTTGGCGCAGTAAGCCAGTGCCGGTTCACACACATATGTAGAACGAAGCTTTGTCATTGTACCCTCTGCGATTTCCGGCTGCTGCTCATACAAAAATTCGCTGGACACCAGTTCAAGCACCGCATCACCAAGAAATTCCAACCGCTCATAATTACCATACTTATTTATCTTTTGTTCGTTGGTAAAAGAACTGTGGGTAAGTGCCTGCTTTATAAGCATTTTATTATTAAAACTATATCCTATGCGGGCTTCTAAATTTTCTATGGAATACTCATTTGACATGAGAAATCTCTCCCTTATATGCAGAATATTCCCGAAGCAACTCCGAGAATATCCTGCCAATTACTATCTAACGTTTTTTACGTTTAATTCAAAGCACCTTTAATTAACTCAACAGCCTCTTCAACGGTACTGATTTTTTCAGCCTTTTCAGCGGGAATCTCGATATCGAATTCTTCTTCAATTCCCATAATAATCTGGAATACATCAAGTGAGTCAGCACCTAAATCATCTACAAATGTAGACTGTAATGTAATTTCCTCGGGATCAACATTTAATACTTCAGCAATAACTTCTTTTAATTTTTCGAATTCCATAATAACATCCTTCTTTCTTTTAATTAATCTTTTAATTAATCTTCAAATGAAATTTTTTCTTTTATTTTTTCATTAATATTCTGTTCTTTAAATGCTATGCATTGCAGAATAGAATTTTTAACTTCAACAGACTCGGCACTTCCATGGGTCTTTACAACAAGACCATTAAGTCCAAGAAGGGGGGCTCCGCCATACTCTTTTGTATCAAAGGTTTTTAAAGTTTTTTTCAATGCAGGTTTTACTAACAATGCACCGATTTTACTTCTAAACGTAGACATCATGCCGCCTTTGATTTTCTTCATCATAACGGCACCGACACCTTCGTAAAGTTTCAATATAACATTACCAACAAATGCTTCGCAGACAATTACGTCCGCACCGCCTTTGGGAATGTCCCTTGCTTCGATACTTCCGATAAAATTAATGTCCGGACAATTCTTAAGAAGCGGAAATGTTTCTTTTACCAGATTATTACCCTTTTCCTCTTCTGCACCAATATTAACAATGGCAACCCTTGGGTTCTTAATGCCCACAACATTCTCCATGTAAACTGAACCAATCTTGGCAAACTGGACAAGATGACTGGGACGTGCATCTACATTGGCACCACAATCAATTAACAATGCCACACCGTTCTCTGTTGGAATTAGCGGTGCAAGGGGTGGTCTTTCAACGCCTTTGATACGACCGACAATAACCTGACCTCCAACAAGTGTAGCACCGGTACTTCCTGCCGATACGTAGGCATCACATTTGCCTTCCTTTACCATGTAAAGAGCCTTTACAATGGATGAATCCTTCTTCTTACGGATAGCCATTACAGGAGGTTCTGCCATCTCAATAATCTCTTCAGCATGAACAACCTCCAGCTGTTCTTCCGGATAAGTATATTTCTTTAGTTCTTCTTTAACAGGTTTCTCCTGACCCACCAGGAAAACTTTTACGCGTGAATCCGCGTTAATCGCGTCTACTGCGCCCTTTACAATCTCTGCGGGGGCGTTATCTCCACCCATTGCATCGACTGCAACATTAACATAATCACTCATAGCCTGCCTCTTTTCTTAAACATCTTATTTTAATATACTAGACCACTATATAAAAATCAAGAAGTTTTTGCCATCTTCTTACACTAGCCCCAACATTATACATACCCCATAAAGCAGTATTAAATGCACCGGATATATAGTATAGAATAAATATTTTAATTTTAATCCTCTCTCACCATTATATGCAGAAATAAAAAGGAATGAAAGTGGTGCCGCCATTTCCTGTAAAATCAATATTCCTGACACACAACCCACAACAAGCTGCATTGACTTATTATATCTGTACAGGTACAAAAGTAAAATAAATAAAACACCCGCCGCACCATAATCCGTATTAAGTCCTTCTGCCAAAACAAGTCCTGCGGCAATAATTAACAGACTAAGTATTATGTTGCCATTCAGTCTGCTTTTAACCTTTGACAGCCCCCACATTGTGAGCAAACCTATCAAAAGAGTAAAAAACACGTTCTGGTACATGGGAGTATATGCTTTATGAAATAACGCTAAATCAAAGGGCACTTCGGAAATTAATGCAAACACAAACAATCTCAGGCTGTAACGGGCAATATTCTTTGTATGTATAAACCCCTCAATCAGCAAAAAACAATATATGGGAAAAGCAATTCTTCCTATTACAATGCGCATAAACCACCATATAATTGCAAGTGTTCTGCCCTCACCTTCTATTTTAAGAATAGCTTCTATTCCCAATGCCACTGTACCAATGAGTCCTGCGTCATTAAGCATAACCTGTAAAACACTTGCTCCGATATGGTCGGTAATCATAGTGATTACTGCGATTATTTTTAACGTACTTCCTTTAATTGTAATTTTCATCATAATTACCCCTTTCACCGCAAGTATTATAGTGCAATCCGACCCACTGCACAACAAAAAAATAAGCTCCCCTCGATTGGGGAGCTATTCGGCTCAATTAGTCAACGCTGATGATTTCTTTCTTATTATAAGAACCACAAGCCTTGCATACTCTGTGAGGCATCATAAGTGCACCACATTTACTGCATTTTACTAAGGTAGGAGCGCTCATTTTCCAGTTAGCTCTTCTTTTATCTCTTCTAGATTTAGAAGATTTATTCTTAGGACAAATAGACATCGTTACACCTCCCTTTCCGCGTTAAAGATATCTTTTATCGCTGCCATTCGCGGGTCGGGAACGAAATCATCGCAACCGCAATCACCTTCATTAAGGTTGTGCCCGCACTGCTTGCAAATTCCTTTACAATTCTCTTTGCAAAGCACTTTGTCCGGCAGATTAATTAAAATTTCATTGCTAATTAAAGTCTCTACGTTTAACTGACCACTCTCTACCACATCCTGATTCTCATCATCAGAGGCAGATTCCTGTGCATCCACTGAAGTAATCTCTCTCAAGAACTCAAGTTTCAATTCAACCGCTACTTCTTCAAGACAACGGTTACATTCCATCTGTAATGTAATGTCCGCAGTTCCCTTTACCAATGCCTTACCCACACCAAGATTCGACATTGTAAGCTGTACCGGTGATTTGGCAACAATCGGAAAATCTCCCAATTTGCTATGAAACTCTGTCATTTCAAGTGAAATTGTCTTATCTACTACTTTTCCTTCAGATGTAAACACATCAGTCAAATTCAATAACATAGCTGACTCCTATTCACACTTGGTTAATTATACATATTGATTCCCGGTTTGTCAACATAATTTTTTTACAGTTATGCTGCAATTTTTCCGCAATCAGTAATCATAATACCACCGGCTGGCGCTCTTACACCAAACGCGCTGTTTCTCTGGCAATGGCAAGTTCTTCATTTGTAGGTATTACAAGAATTGCCGTTTTAGAATCACTTGTTGAAATAACCAGTTCTTTTCCCCTCTGATTATTCAATTCGTCTACTAACTCAACTCCAAGATATTTAAGATAATCACAAATCATGGTTCTTATAAAAGCACTGTTCTCACCAAGTCCTGCCGTAAAGCAAATCGCATCCACACCATTCATTGCTGCTGTATATGCTCCAATGTACTTTGCAACCCGGTATGCAAAAGCCTTCATGGTTCTTACCGAAGCATCCTGCCCTTCATTATATGCATCTTCCAAATCCCTAAAATCAGAAGAGAAGTTATCCGACAATCCCAATACACCGGATTCTTTATTAAGAATGGTCATTATTTCATCGATTGTCTTATTCTCTTTATGGGCGATAAATTCAATTATGGCAGGGTCGATATCTCCACTTCTTGTACCCATGATAAGACCTTCAAGGGGAGTAAGTCCCATTGATGTATCCACACATTCACCATTTTTTACTGCGGAAACGCTTGCACCGTTTCCGAGGTGACATACAATTATTTTAAGTTCTTCATACTTTTTGCCTAAAATATCCGCTGCACGTTTTGATACATAAGAATGACTGGTTCCGTGAAAGCCATAGCGTCGTACCTTATAATCTTTATAATAGCGATAAGGAATACCATACAAATATGCCTCTTCCGGCATTGTCTGATGAAAAGCGGTATCAAACACTGCCACCATGGGAGTGTTTGGCATCAGTTCCTTACAACTCTCTATTCCGATTAAATTGGCTGGGTTATGCAAAGGTGCCAAATCATTACATTCTTTAATGGAAGCAATCACCTCATCTGTAATAAGAGTTGCATCCGAGAACTTCTCTCCGCCATGAACAATGCGGTGTCCTACAGCTCCAATATCGTCAAGTCCCTGTACTACTCCACATTCTTTATCAGTCAGGTTATCAAGCACCAGCCGTATTGCCTGGGTATGGTCATTTAAGGGTGTTTCTGTTATTAACTTTTCTCCGCATTTTGCTCCACACAAGGGGGTGTATACCAGCCTGCTTCCGCTAATTCCTATTCTCTCACAAATTCCTTTGGCTGCAAGCTCTTCTGTTTCTGAATCAATTAACTGGAATTTCAATGATGAACTGCCACAATTAATAACAAGAATCTTCATGTCTACACCTAATCACTTTCATAAATATTATACCAACTGTGCCTGAACTGCTGTTAATGCAACTACACCTACAATATCTTCCCATGAGCAACCACGGGACAAATCATTTACAGGCTTTGCAATTCCCTGAAGCATGGGGCCATATGCATCTGCTCCTCCAAGTCGTTGAACCAATTTGTATCCAATATTTCCGGCATCCAGATTAGGGAAAATAAGGACATTTGCATTACCACCCACTTCACTTCCCGGTGATTTAGACTTGGCAACATGTGGTACCAGTGCTGCGTCTGCCTGTAATTCCCCATCCAGTGTCAAATGAGGGTATCTCTCATGGGCAATACGTGTAGCCTCCGCAACCTTATCAACCAAAGGATGCTTTGCACTTCCTTTAGTAGAATGAGATAACATTGCAATTATAGGTTTAGGACCGATTAAACTTTTAAAGCTTCTTGAACTGCTGTCTGCAATTGCTGCCAACTCTTCTGCTGACGGGTCCTGATTAAGACCACAATCCGCGAAAAGGAATGTACCGTTTTCTCCAAGCTTAGGATCATGTACATCCAATATAAAAAATGCTGACACGAGCTGCACGCCGGGTGCAGTCTTTAATATCTGTAAAGACGGTCTTAATGTATCTGCGGTTGAATGGCATGCACCCGCAACCATACCGTCCGCATCATTAGCCTTAACCATCATTACACCAAAGGTAAGATAATCATTAAGTAGAATTTCACGGGCCTTCTCCATTGTCATTCCTTTGGATTTGCGGACCTCGTACAATAACTCCACATATTCTTCAAGTTTCTCCGTCTTGGCAGGGTCTATAACCGTAAGCCCGTCCAAATCTACCTCAAGCCATCCTGCACCATCCATAATCTTTTCTTCATTACCAATCATGATTATGTTGGCAATTCCTTCTTCTAAAATTTTGGATGCTGCAATAAGAGTTCTTTTATCTGTACTTTCGGGCAAAACAATAGTCTTAATATCTCTTTTTGCCCTTTCTTTAATCAAATCAATATATGCCATAGTAACTCCTTTCCGAAAGTTTCTTTTGTTTTTCTTTTAAAAATATACTATTTATATTATACTAAATACAAAGAATGTATACAAGCAAAAAAGTCTGAAATAAGAAAGGAATCTCTTTGATGAAAGTTGCCGGAATCATAGCTGAATATAATCCTTTTCACAATGGTCATGCA
>CAZGSF010000081.1:0-9015 GCA_964528145.1 uncultured Lachnospiraceae bacterium
CTAGAGTATATGATTTTTCAATCACATACCCCAACATTTATTTTAGAACCTTTTTAAAATTTTAAATAATTCACAACTGCTTAAGAAAATAATCACAAAATGAACACAATTGATGTTTATACTATGACTCATACAAGAAAAAAAGTTTTTTTGAAAAGGAGTTTTGTTTATGTACGAAAATAATCAATATCCCAATCAGGAACCTGCTCAGAATAATTATGATACTTACAGGAATACATCATATAGCAATTATGATTTCGGAAATAAGGAAGCGTCCAATGGACCTGTTTACGGAAGTTCTGTGGTAAGGGATGATATCAGGGAAATAAAGGTAGAACCCAAAAAGAAAAAAGAACCCTCAGGTGTGGGTAAATTTTTTAAAAAAGCACTTCTTTGTGCAAGTCTGGGTCTTTTCTTTGGATTATGCGCAGGCGTAGGTGTTGAAGTGGTTGATAGACTTGTGGGAGAGGATGAAGCTACAGTGGTTACTCAGCTGCCTCAGGAAAGTTACACCCAGACTAACGATGCAGGAGTAATTAATGCAGATGTCCTGGCGACTACAGGTAAGAATACTAATATAACAATGGTGGATACGGATATTACTTCTGTGGTTAAAGATGTAATGCCTGCAATGGTATCTATCGGTAATGAATACCAAGAGGTATATTCCTATTTCGGAAGAACATTTTCCCAGAGCGCGGAAGCGGCAGGAAGCGGAATTATTATCGGAAAAAACGATGCAGAACTTTTGGTGGTGACAAACTATCATGTAATTGAGGATGCAGACCGCCTGACAGTTACCTTTATTGATAATGCAGAGATTGATGCCCAGTTAAAGGGAACAAATGTAAGCATGGACCTTGCGGTTTTAGCAGTACCTTTAAGCGAAATCAGTCAGGAGACACTTGCCCAGCTGGTTGTTGCAAAGATGGGTGATTCTGACAGTCTTAACCTTGGTGAGCCTGTTATTGCAATCGGTAATGCCCTCGGCTACGGACAGTCCGTTACTAATGGAATTGTAAGTGCATTAAACCGTGAAGTTGAAATCGAAGACGGAATATCCGGCACATTTATCCAGACAAATGCTGCTATTAACCCCGGTAATTCCGGAGGAGCACTTCTTAATCTTAGCGGTGAAGTTATCGGAATTAACTCCAATAAAATAGGCGGAGATGTTATAGAAGGCATGGGATATGCAATCCCCATTTCGGCAGCAGAGCCTATTATTACGGAGCTTATGCTTAAAGAAACCAAGCTTAAGGTTTCAGAAGATAAGGTTGGTTATATCGGAATACAGCCTGCAACGGTAACATCAGAAATTGCTCAAATCTATGGAATGCCTATGGGAGTTTACATCTCACAGGTAATCGATGGGGCACCGGCTCAGGCAGCAGGTATTATGCAGGGTGATATTATCACGGAGATTGACGGTTCCACAATAAACAGCTATGAGGATTTGCAGGAAGAAATGCAGTATCATGCGGTGGGAACTACAATTGAGATTACCGTACAGCGTAATACCTTTGAGGGTTATCAGGAAATGAAGTTTAATGTTGTTCTTGGCAACAGAAATGACTAAGTTAAATTTTCTCCTTTAAAATAAATGCAACTGTGTAAAGTCTATGATGATTTTACACAGTTGTTTTTTGTTAAGATATATGGATATGTTTATAAAAACTTAACTTGTACACCTTAAAGGAATCCTATATAATGAAACAGGAAATAAATATAGACTAAAAAAGACAGGAAGGAAGCTTATGTCAGATATAGATAACAAAGATAAAATTAATAACGACGACTCGGGCAAGGATTATGAGGACGTTTGTTTTTTATGCAGAAGACCGGAAAGTAAAACCGGACGGATGTTTAATGTGCAGAATAATATTTGCATATGTAATGACTGTATGCATAAGACCATGGATACGATAAGCCAGTTTGATTATCAGGGAATGCTTAATAATCCTGCAATGTTTAATAATCCGGGAATGTTTACCAACCCGCCCGCGAATGAAAATGACGATGAAGAAAAGAAGGACGCTAAGATTCCACCCAAATTCGGAGGATTTCCTAACATCAGCTTTGTGAATCTTGCAGATTTGCAGGGAGAGGGTGGAATTTCCAATAAGCAGAAGCTTAAAAAAAAGAAAAAAAGCGAAGCTCCCATTATTAATATAAAAGACATTCCTGCGCCACATATTATTAAGGGTAAGCTTGATGAATACGTGGTAGGTCAGGAGCATGCCAAGAAAGTAATCTCCGTAGCTGTATACAACCATTATAAGCGCGTGGCTACAGGTACAATGGATGAAATAGAAATAGAAAAATCCAATATGCTTATGATAGGTCCCACAGGCTGCGGTAAAACCTATCTGGTAAAGACCCTGGCGCGTCTTCTTGATGTGCCCCTTGCTATTGCTGATGCCACTTCTCTCACGGAAGCCGGATATATCGGTGATGACATTGAAAGTGTTGTGTCCAAGCTTCTTGCGGCGGCGGATAACGATGTGGAACGTGCCGAACAGGGAATTATTTTTATTGATGAGATAGATAAAATTGCCAAGAAAAAGAACACAAATTCCCGTGATGTCAGCGGTGAAAGTGTGCAGCAGGGTATGTTAAAGCTTCTTGAAGGTGCAGAGGTGGAGGTACCTGTAGGTGCCAACAGTAAAAATGCCATGGTGCCCCTTGCAACAGTTAATACCCGCAATATTCTTTTCATTTGCGGCGGAGCCTTCCCTGATTTGGATGAAATTATAAAGCAAAGACTTAATAAGCAGACCTCCATTGGTTTTAATGCGGTATTAAAGGATGAATGGGACAAGGAAAAAAGTATACTTTCCAAGGTAACTGTGGAGGATATCCGTAAATTCGGTATGATACCGGAATTTATAGGTCGTCTGCCCATTATCTACACTCTTGAGGGACTTAATCAGGAAATGATGGTGAAAATCCTTAAAGAGCCTAAGAATGCCATTTTGAAGCAATACCAGAAGCTTCTTGAGCTTGACGAGGTTAAGCTTGAATTTGATGACAGCGCACTGGAAGCAATTGCAAAGAAAGCCATGGAGAAGGATACGGGCGCAAGAGCACTGCGTTCCATTATAGAAGAATTCATGCTGGATATCATGTACGAGATTCCAAAGGATGATAATATCGGCAAGGTAACGATTACCGGTGATTATATAGAAGGTAAGGGCGGACCCATTATTGAGATTAGAGGAAATCTCTTGCCGGAGTCTGTGCAACCCTAAATTTGGGCACATGCAACCGGTGGTTGACAAATTTTCAAGGCGGGTTGGTGGCGTGCAACTGTCATAATTGATATGTTATATGTACAAAATGACAGCCCGACAGAGGCTCTTGAAAAGGAGAGTACAAATGATTCTAGCAGAAAAAATTATGACCTTAAGAAAAAAATGCGGATGGTCCCAGGAAGAACTGGCAGAGAAAATGATGGTGTCCAGACAATCCGTAAGTAAATGGGAAAGCATGCAGTCGGTTCCCGACCTTGATAAGATAATTTTATTATCACAGCTTTTCGGAGTGAGTACAGACTATCTTTTAAAAGATAATATGGAGGAAGAAGAGTACATCAGCGTGCCGGATGAAGCAGCAGACGATGTAAGAAGAGTATCTATTGAGGAAGCAAGTGAATTTCTGGCGGTAAAGCATGAGAATGCAAGAAAAATCGCGTTTGGCGCAATGCTATGTGTTATGTCCCCTCTTGCGGTAATTTTATTACCTGTGTTGTCAGAATTTGGGACATGGAATGTGTCTGAGAATGTGGCAGCAGCAATCGGTGTTTTGTTTTTATTTGTATTGGTACTGATTGCAGTAATGATTTTTATTTCCTGCGGCATGAAAACAGCCCCATTTGAATACCTTGAGAAAACTGTTATAGATACCGAATACGGCATAGAAGGCATGGTAAAAGAGAAAAAGAAGAATTTCCGGCCTGTATACACAAGGAATCTGGTTATGGGAGTGGCTCTGATACTATTGGGAATAATCCCTCTTGTAACAGTGGCCTGCATATGTGAAAATGAAGTTGTAATTGTGGCACTGGTTGATTTAATGTTGTTAATGATAGCTATTGCGGTTTTCCTGTTTTGTGATTCCGGAATTATATGGGAAAGTTATAAGATACTTCTTCAGGAAGAAGATTATACACCGGAACATAAGGCAAATAGCAAAAAAATGGAGCCATATGTGGCAATATACTGGTTGCTGGCAACTGCAATATTTTTAGGGTGGAGTTTCATCACAAATGACTGGGACAGAACCTGGATTGTATGGCCTATAGCAGGCGTGCTGTTTGCGGTGTACAGCCTGGTGCTGAATATTGTATTGAAGAGAAATAATGAATAAGTATGGCAAAAATAACTCACATATAATTTGTGGGTTATTTTTACTTGCATTTCTATTCTACATCTGTTATTCTGTCCTTACACATCTGGGACAATCAAATTTCCATTTCGAATTTTCGTTGCGGGAAGTCTCTTTCCCATCGCAAAAATCCCAATGTTTAGAGAATTTAATAGAGAAGGAGGAATTGCCTTTGGGTAAAAAAGACATTCAGACCTCGGACTTTTTCGAGGACAACAGGCTGTTTGCTGACCTTGATGAAGCCGTATGAAAAGTTCATACCTGTTGTAACACTGGTTATATATTACGGCGAAAATAAATGGGATGCCGCCACAAGCCTTCAAGAACTGCTTGATTTTGGTGATGAGAAGGAAATGTTGCAAAGGTACGTGGAAGATTATCACATTCACGTATTTGACTATCACGACTATGAGAACTTTGAAATGTTTCAGACCGAGCTTAATCAGGTATTTTCATTCCTCAAATGCTCGTTTGACAAAAAAACGTTAAGCGATTTAATTGCAAAACGTAAAGAAGAGTATTATAATATAAGTGATGAAGCATTTGAACTCATAAGAACTTTAACAAATGCCGGGGAATTACTGGAGCTTGAGAAATATCGTAATGAAGAGAATGGGGGTAATGACATGTGTAAAGCATTAGAGCAGATAAGGCAGGAAGGAATTGAAGAGGGAATAAGTCAGGGGCGTACCGAGGGAATTTGGGACACTTTAGTTAAACTTGTACAAAAAGGTCTGCTTACGGTAAGAGATGCTGCAGAACAGGCCGGAATGTCTGTTGAGGAATTTGAGCATAATATGTAAATGTTGAGTTGTTGGAAGGAGTAGTTATTGGAAGTAACGGGGAATGATATCGGAGAGTACTTAGGGGAATTAAGAAAAGCGGTCAGGCATGACAGGTATAGAATAGAACCACGATATAAGAATAGGGAATTATATGTGGAGTATTGTTTTTCTGAATCAATGTGCAGGAAAATATTACTTGGATTAAATGAAAGGGATTTTTCTGAGATTGTATGCAATGAGCATCCGGATTATACCGATGAGTTATTATATGTATTTGGAAGAACCGTGACGCTTAAAAGGCGTTTTGAAAATAAAAGAGAACGGGTGCATTTGTATATAAAAATTAATAAAATAAAGAACACGTATATTATTGTTTCATTTCATAAACGGGAATTTCCTTTAAAATGCCGATATCGTAAAGTGAAAAAACAAAAGGGGAGTGACACATATGAAACATGATAAAAGAGATTTTTGTAGTGAATGCAGAGAAGAAACTACATATGAATTTTGCAAAAGAGAAAGTACTCATGTAATTAAGGATAAAGAATATTGTTTTGAAGTATATGCCGCAGTATGCGATTGCTGCGGAAATGAAATGGGTGTTCCGGGAATTATGGATATGAATGCAAGGCTGATACAACAGCAATATTTCCAAAGTAAAAGCAAATAGTCTGAAGAATGCATAATATATAAAAAACGATTCGGATTATAAAATGGATTTTGAAAATAATTGCAGGGAACGGATTATTTCTGAAGAATATGGTGATTTGATTATCGATTTTCAGCCACCTGCCAGGCTGCTTTTTCCTGAACAGGTTAGAGATTACTGCAGCGTTCAGGTGGGTGACTATAGACTGGTTTATGTAAACCGCAATGGAGTTTTTCCCTTTTCTGAGAATTTATATTCTTATGTTAATACACCCAATATATATGGTTTGATGCAGAATGAGTTTGATCCCACGGCGCTGACTGTAAGTGGCATTACGCGACTGCAGCGTCCTCCTCTGTCCTTGAAAGGCAATGGAACCATTATTGCGTTTATTGATACGGGGATTGATTATACACTTGATGTTTTCAGGAACGGAGATGGCGGCAGCAGGATTTTGTCAATATGGGATCAGACAATACAAACGGGGAATCCCCCGGAAGGTTTTTTTTATGGAAGCGAATATACAAGAGAGCAGATTAATGAAGCTTTAAGAAACGGGAATCCATATGAAATTGTACCCACAAGAGATGAGCTGCAGCATGGAACGGCCATGGCAGGCGTTGCGGCAGGAAGCAGCGTGGATAACGGACGGACATATGTAGGTGCCGCACCGGAGGCTGATATTGTAGTGGTTAAGCTTAAACAGTGTAAAAGATATTTGAGAGAATTTTACCTGTTGCCGGATGATGTTCCGGCATATTCTGAAAATGATATTATGCTTGGGGTAAAGTATGCCCTATCCTTTGCGATAGCATTTGAAAGACCTGTTATTATTTGTCTGGGAATAGGAACCAATCAAGGTGATCATTCCGGAACATCGGCATTGGCACGGTATTTAAGTGAGGTAGCGTCTACAAGAAGCTGTGCGGTTGTTGTGGGTGGAGGTAATGAAGGGAATGCAGCTCACCACTTTGCCGGAGCCTTAAGAACAGGGAGCAATGACCTTGACAATTATGAGGACGTGGAAATACGCGTAGGCGAAGGTGTTAAAGGTTTTGTGTTGGAAATGTGGGGAAATATTACGGATACATTCTACATTTCCATAAGATCTCCCGGAGGTGAGAGTGTTCAACCCACCAGAATACGAAGCGGTGTAACCGGTGGGACTTATGATTTTGTCTTCGAGGATACCGAAATATCAATTTATAGCGTACTTGTGGAACAAAGTACGGGTGAAGAACTGATTGTGATAAGATTTGAAGCGCCTACTGAGGGTGTTTGGAATATCCGGGTGTTTGCAGGAGGAGAGGTGTATAATGGGGAATACCATATGTGGCTCCCTATTAGTAATTTTATTACAGGCGAAGCATATTTTCTAAGGCCTAATCCATATATTACAATGACAGAACCGGCCTTTTCCGATAATGTTATAACGGTCAGCACATATAATGATATGAATAACAGTTTTTATCGTGAATCGGGGCGCGGGTTTGCAAAAGACGGAAATATAAAACCGGATATGGCGGCGCCGGGAGTTAATGTATCCACTGTTTACGGAGCACGGACGGGGAGCAGTCTTGCGGCAGGAATTACTGCAGGAGCTGTAGCCCAGTTCATGGAATGGGCAGTTGTGGAAGGAAACAGGGCTCTGGTAGAAGGGGTGGAGGTAAAAAGCTATTTTATCAGAGGAGCCGGAAGAGATGGGGATTTGACATATCCAAATCGTGAATGGGGATACGGACGACTTGATGTAGCAGGAACCTTTGAAGTGATTTCGCAGGTGTAATGTGATATAATGAGGCTGGCAGAGAAAACTTAAAACGGAGGACGTATGATATATATTGCAATAGCCGTAATAATATTTGTTGTGGACTTCTTTATAAAAAATTATATCGAATTAAACCGTAAAGAAGGCATAACCGAAAAAATTTTAGGTGGAGCTATTCTTATAAGAAAACACCATAATAGAGGATTTATGATGAACAAAGGCAGCAACCGGCAAACTTTTGTGGCAGTTGTTTCGCTGGTTTTAGCGGTTTGTTGTACGTGCATGTTTGCCATAACTTTGGGGAAAAGCGGGAAGAATCTGCTGAATACAGGACTTGCGCTGTTGCTTGGAGGAGCATACAGTAATACCTATGACAGGCTTAAGCGCAAGTATGTAGTGGATTATTTTAGTTTTGGCGTACCCATAAACAGCATCAGGAGAATAATATTTAATATTTCTGATATTTGTATAATGCTTGGGGCACTGTTTATTGTTATTACCTCGTGCAAATAATATTATTCTAATGGCGAAATCTTTTTTACCTGTTGTTTGCGGTATTGGGCGGGAGTAATACCCTTTGTTTTTCGGAATACCTGCGAAAAATATGATTGGGAAGAGAATCCTACAATTGTAGCTATCTGTGCAATTGAATAGTCTGTGGATTCGAGATATTCCATGGCTACCCGGATTCTCTTCTGTGTAAGATAATTTATAGGTGATAAGCCTGTAAATTTAGTGAAAGAGTGAACCAGATAGAATTTGTTCATATGCGTTAATTCTGCCAGCATATCTAAAGTGATATTTTCCATATAATTAGAATCAATATAGCGTTTTGCAGTCCCGCATTCCTTACTCATTTTAGTGTCAAATGAGGGATTTAAAGTTAAGTTTTGAAGGCGCAAAATATATATGATTAGTATTTCAGCAAGATTTTGGCAGACAATATTGTGGCTTAAATCTTCAGCTTCCGCTTCAAGAGTAAGCATATCTAATAAGTCAATTATTTTATCCTTTGTTTTTTCGCAGTCAAACAGCCCAAAGTTTGTAGTTTTGTATGGGGAAGCAAAATTAAAAGTCATACCCTCAAAGCCTAAAGAGACATATTCTAAGCAGGAGTTTTCAGAGGGGAATTCTCCATGAACGATATGGGGATTAATGATAATCAGGTTATTTTCTTTTACGGGAAATTTTTGATTATCAACCTGAAATACACCGTTTCCTCCGGTTATGTAGTAGATTTCCGTAAAATGATGAGTGTGCAAAGGTGCGTTTTGTTCATACTCGTGCTTTGATGAAGAAAGATATAATAAATTTATATTAAGTGGTGAATTGCTTTTATCTGTAAAAGAGTAACGTTGGCTGCTCATATAATTCTCGTATAATCCAATTATCAAATATAAGATGATTGGACATACATTTCCTTTCTT
>CAZGSF010000082.1:0-8832 GCA_964528145.1 uncultured Lachnospiraceae bacterium
TGGACACATTTCTTCAACTTCTTTTGAATAAATCATGTGAAATCTCCTTTCAAATTATAAATCATATAATAACAAAATAAAATTTTGTATTATTTTTGGTAAGACAATCAAAATTTGTCTACTTATCTGTATTATTTTCGCACATTTACCAAGAAAAATCAACCTATAAAATATTCGGAAATATCAGTTCCCGTAACCATACAGACAGAACCGGTCTTTCGCTTTTCAAACCAGCTTGCGCTTTGCTTTATCCAAGTCCTTAAAGACAGGTTAAATACCTCTCCTGAGCAGGAGGAATGTGCATCTTCTTTGTTTAACTTTCTCATAATACAGTCGGCACATGTACCTTCCCCGTCGCAAATCATCTTATAGCATGGTTCTCCCATAAGTATCTCCGGTGTTTCTAACTGAACCTTTTTATTTACAAACTTAATGGTATATGTATCTGCATCAATCAAATATACATATTGATCCATATCATCAATCATTTTAAGCTTTATAATAAGCTCCCTAAACTCATCATTGGTATAAGCAAACTGGAATACGCACGCATTCATAAGTCTGCAGACAGACCGTATCTGAGTCATTTGTTCATCGTTAAACTCATCCAGATTCTGAACACAATTTTCAAATGCAACACATCCTACATAACTGCCGTTTTGAGTAATGGGATAATAAAGAATACGTTTAACATTCTTATCAAGCATATACCGTCTTGCTTTTTCGGATTCAATATCATACTCATACAATAATGCAAAGCCTGTATCTTCTTTGTATACTTCTTCCAATATGGGAATTACAGTGCTGCTTTCTCCTCCATATTCGTAACCATTCATATAGGCTGATATAACAGGCATTCCCATGCTGCTTCTTTCCGCTGACGGACAAAACCATGCTCTCTGCCATCCTATTGCCGCTAAAATAATTTCAAGTGCCGACCTGATTGCCGATTCGGTTTGGCGGCCTTCGTAAAGAATTTTAAGAACAATGTCCTCCAGCGACATTTTATCCTGTATAACCTTGGCATTCACGTCAAAATCATTATTAAACCGGTACCCATCGTTAAATCTGCTTATATGATGGGCTCTTGTTTCCGCAGAGCGATATACCCTGTAACCACTCTTACCATTTGCTTTTACTGAACATAATGCTTCATCTGCTTTATCAAAAAGTTCCTCATACCTGTTACCGTGATAAGGAAAAATTGAAATTCCTATACTTCCCGATACCTTTACAATATCATTTTGATAGGGAAGTTCCCATTGAAGCTGTTCAACCAGCTTGGTTGCTATTATATCAATGTTGGCAATTTCTTTTAAATCCTTTGCCAGCACTACAAACTCGTCTCCGCCTACACGTCCTACAATATCCAGACGTTTGAAACTTTTCATAAGGATAGACGCGCATTCCTGCAATATCTTATCACCATGACTATGTCCCAGATAATCGTTTGCTGATTTTAAATTATCCAAATCCAAAATCATCAACGCATGTATCGCATCCGTATTGTCTGCCTGTCCAAAAAATTCATTAATGCCGTCCACTACCGCATTTCTGTTATAAATCTGTGTAAGTCCGTCAGTTGTTGCCAGTGCCTGCAATTCCTGTTCACGCATCTTGGCATCATTTATATTTACCATACGTCCTACAATACGTGTAACATATCCTTCCAGACCTGATATACTTGTCAGATTCATCTGATACCAAATGTACTCTCCGTCAAAACGGTTTGTTCTGATTTCTATCACTTCATTTTTGGGAGATATAAGCAATTCCCTGAAAACGTCCAAAAACAATTCCGCATCATCCGGGTAAATATGTGTAAGGTCAAAATTCTCTATGTAATCCGGCAGAAGTTTTTCACTCACCTTGCCGTCTTCCTGGGCTATACGAACTGACATAACATCCGTTTTAGCATTATAATCCAATATTTTATCACGGGCAGATTGTGACAGAAGGTTCATTCTTTCTGCCTGCACCTGTAATTCTTCCTCTGCCGCCTTACGCTCCGTGGCATCAATCACCACACACGTGATGACATATGTGTCATTATTTTTGGCATATAAATTACCGCGTACCTGCAACCAACGTATGGAACCTCTCCCTGTTACAGTCCTAAATTCCGTATCAACGGGTCCGTCTGCTTTTAAAATGTCGGAGATTGCCTGTTCGAATATTTTCAAGTCATCCGGGAAAATACAGTATCTTACTTCACGCAAAAGTATATCTAACTCTCCCTTAGAATATCCAAGCATACGTCTTAAACCTTCATTGGTATATACAGGGGTAAGTTTTGTTCCGTTTAATTCAAACACACATATTCCTGTTATTAAGTTTTCAACCATTGAAATAAGCATTTCCTGATTAATTGCCATATTCGTCAACCTTCTTCTGCTTTTGTATAATAACTTAATACTTCTTTGCTACTTCGCCTTGTTTTTTGTAAATACTGTTTGCCGGCACATATTCCCGCACTCCCGAGAGTGGATAAATATTACTGCATCTTCCGATTATTGTTCCCGGATTAAGTACGCTTCCACAGCCAACCTCAACTTCATCACCGAGTATGGTGCCAAATTTTTTAAGTTCTGTCTGAACCCTTGTACCATCAAGATTAACTGTAGTTAAGGATTTGTCGCTTTTTACATTAGAGGTAATGGCACCGGCTCCCATATGGGCTTTATATCCCAAGATACTGTCTCCCACATAATTGTAATGAGGTACCTGAACCTTGTCAAAAAGAATTACATTTTTTAACTCTGTTGAATTACCAACAACCGCACCTTTTCCCACAATTGCACTTTCTCTGATAAAAGCACAATGACGTATCTCTGCCTCTTCATCAATAATCGCCGGACCGCCGATATATGCACTGGGCGCAACCGTTGCGGATTTTGCAATCCATACATCAGCTCCGATTTTGTCATATAAATCCTCAGGCAATGTGTTTCCAAGTTGTATTATAAAATCTTTGATTTCCGGAAGCACTTCCCAAGGATATAAATGTTTTTTTAAAAGTTCCGATGCAATTGTTTCATTTAAATTAAGCAGATTTTTTATTTCTAATCTTTCCATAACCTCCACTCCTTCCCTGAAAGAAGATGATAATGCTACTTATAATTATTCTCTGCTTCTCTAAATTTATTATACAGAACCGATTGATTATTAAGTTGCTTTACAATATTTGTCCTTCTTGATACAAAATCATCCAATTTATGCATATACTCATCAGATGTTATAGTCCCTTCAGCCACCATGGTTAAGCCTTTTTCCCAGCTTGCTGTAAGGGCAGGCTCCAAAAGCGGGCGTATGGAGCTGTCAACCACGTCGTATATCATCTCTCCCATTAATGTAGGAGTTAAAATCTGAGTCTTTTTATTTAATTTAAGATATTCTATGTGTACTAATTTTTTAAGTATTTCCGCACGGGTGGCACTTGTACCGATTCCGCTTCCTTTAATCTGGGCACGAAGTTCCTCATCTTCTATTAACTGTCCGGCATTTTCCATGGCCAGAATCATCGTACCTGAATTATATCGCTTGGGAGGAGAAGTTTCTCCTTCTTTAATCTCAAATCCATTTAAGACAAGTTCGTCACCCTTCTTTAGGTTTTGAAGCATACTTATAAGTTCTGTATCACATTTAGCATCCTCTTCTTCACCATTATCATCCTTTTTCTTGGCAAATGAAAACTCTGCTACTTTTAAATATCCCTCGTCCACAAGCACTTTGAAATTAGAGAAAAATTTCTCGCCTTTAACAGATGTTACCAGCGATATTTTCTGATATACTGCCGGCGGATAAAAAATACACAAAAACCTTCTTACAATTATCTCATATACCTTTGCAGCAGTGGGATTAAGACCTGATAATCCGTTTAATCCCTGCCCTGTGGGGATAATGGCATAATGGTCAGTAATCTGTTTATCATTAACGTAACGTGTTTTTACCAGGTTTTTATGTAAACCCTCATTCAAAATATGTGTGGCATAACCGGATACCAAAGGGAATTTCCGAAGTCCACTGATATTTTTATAAATTTCCTTGGCAACAGCCGTAGACAAAACTCTGGCATCGGTTCTTGGATATGTCACCAGCTTCTTCTCGTAAAGTTCCTGCACAATTGATAAAGTCTGGTCCGGACTAATCTTAAAATATTTGGAGCAGTCATTTTGAAGTTCTGCCAAATTATATAAAAGCGGTGGATTTTTGGTTTCTTTCTTACGCTCTATACTCTCCACCACCGGAGGACTTGTTGGTTCTTCATTCAAAAAGTCAATTAATGCCTGTGCATCCTCACGCTCTTTAAACCCATTTTCCTTGTAAAGTTTCGGAGATTCAAAATATTTCGAACCCTCTACTGCCTTCCACTCACCTTCAAAGCTCTTACCATTCAAATCAAGATTTTCAATAACTCTGTAAAATGGTGTTTTTACAAAGGCTCTTATCTCCCGTTCCCTGTTTACAACCATTCCGAGAACACAGGTCATAACACGGCCTACCGATACCACCGCACGGTCCCGTTTCAAATAACTTTTAATTGAATATCCGTATTTTAAAGTGAGTGCCCTTGAAAAATTAATACCCATCAGATAATCTTCTTTTGCACGTAAATATGCGGCATCACTAAGATTATCATACTCAGCCAAATCCTTTGCTTCTCTTATGCCTCGCAATATCTCATCTTCGGTCTGGGAATCAATCCATACCCTTTTACGCATTTTGCCTTTAACACCGGACATCTGCTCTACCAGGCGGTAAATATATTCACCTTCTCTTCCCGAGTCAGTGCAGACATAAATACAATCAACATCTTCCCTGTTTAATAATTCACTTACAATTTTAAACTGCTTCTTAACCCCGTCTATGACCTCATACTTAAATTCCGTAGGTATAAAAGGTATTGTATCAAAAGACCACTTTTTATATTTTTCATCATATGCCTCGGGATAACTCATTGTAACCAAATGGCCGACACACCAGGTAACAATTGCATTGGCCGATTCCATATAACCGTCCCGATTGCTCATACTCTCTTTCAGTGCTTTCCCAAACTCTCTGGCAACACTGGGTTTCTCTGCAATAAATAAACTTTTACTCATAACTGCTAAACCATGCTTTCTTTCAAAGAAACAAGCCTGATACTCTCATCCTTCTTCGCCATATGCTTTAATCCGTCGTCAAATTCGCCAACGGTGTACATATACACAACCAACGGAACTATTCTGGCTTTTTTTGCCAGGAACATAAGCCAGTCATAATCATCACCGGTCAGTACTTTTTTCTCATAATTGCATAATGCAAGAAGGGTATTGCCGGCTTCATCCTGCATTATTACATCTATTGTTCCGATTTTACCTACCCATTCACCGCTTTTTGCGAATTTTGCAGGCAGTTTACCCTTTTCATTCAGTTGTAATAATTGTTCAAGGCACATCTTACGCATAGAAGGTTCAATGAAAAATCTGAATTTCGGTGCCACATAACAATCATAAAATTCATCCGGAAGCATAGTTTCCATCTTGCTCAAATAAGGATATATAAAGGTAAAATAAAAATTCACCAAAGGATTCTGGATACGGTATACACCTTTTTGTGCATTTGCTTTCCCATCAGTATCATAGGAAAAAATTTTCTCCACCAGCTCAAGCTCCATAAGATTTTTGATATAAACACTTATTTTGGCACGGGAAAAATCCGTATGAAGATACAAATCATTTAATTTTTGCCTGCCGGATGCCAAGGTCGCCAAAATAGTAAAATACACACTTGTTTCCCTAAGTTCGTTTTCCACGTAAAAAAGAGCTTCTCTTGTTAAAACACCATCACGCTCAAGGAAACTTGCTATAATATTTTCCTTAACCGTCATGGATTTATCAAACCGCTCCCAAAGTCCGGGGAATCCTCCAAGTATAGCATATATTTCAAGGCATTCCTTAATGGTGTAATTAGTGAAATACTCCTTAAGGTGTGAGAATTTTAATTCCTTTACTTTCAAAAAACCTGAAAGCGAAAGAGCTGCTTCGCCTATTTTGCTTACAAGACTGTTCTCAACAAATCCTACAGATGAACTGCTTAAAATCACGAATATTTCCTGAACCTGTCCCTGATTACGTAAAAACACAGTAAGTTCTTTCATAAATTCAGGGTCATTCTTAACCACATTCTGGAATTCATCTATCACAACAATTACTTTTCCCGTACTGCTTTTTGCAATAGTTGTAAATAATTCCAAATATGTAGGATACTTATTTGTGGTGCTATTATTAGAATCATATTCCCCCGACCAAAGATATCTCTGCTCTTTTCCCGAACATGAACGTGCACTAAAAAACACAAAAGGCTTACCTTTTGCAAATTCCCTGATAAGTGTTGTTCTGCCGACATTCTTCTGACCATATACAACAATCATCTGACTGCCGGATTTTTCATAACGTTGCTCAAGGTAGTCTAATTCTACCGTTCTCCCCAAAAACATATTTTTCACCTGTAATCTATAATAAATGTATTAGTAAATTGTCAATGTCAGATGCAGGCTGTGGTCTGCCCAGCAGATATCCCTGTATAACATCACAACCGATGCTACGCATATACTCATACTGTTCCTTTGTTTCCACACCTTCTGCAACCGTTTCAAAACCAAGCTTGTTTATCATGGAAACCATAGCTTCAATAATAATTCTGCTTGAATCATCTTCCACTACGTTGTCTATAAAAGACTTATCAATCTTAAGAGTATCAATAGGTAATCCTTTTAAATATGACAAGGATGAAAATCCCGTACCAAAGTCATCCAAAGAAACCCTGATTCCATATTCCCGTAAAATATTAAGCTTGTCCTTAACCTCTGAAAGGTCATCTATTAAAACGCTTTCTGTAATCTCCAGTTCAACCTCATTGGGTTTTATTTCGTACCTACCTAAAATACCAAGAACCTGCTCTACAAAATCATCCCTTTTGTACTGTATGGCCGAAATATTAATTGAGAGAATCATTGGATAACCATATTTGCGTTTCCACTCGGAATAGTGGCGCACACTTTCTTCTATTACCCAATTACCGATGGACACAATAGTGCCATTCTTCTCTGCAATAGGGATGAACACTGCCGGACTAATCATTTTTCCGTCCTTATCCCTCCAACGTATTAAAGCCTCTACTCCCCTTAACCGTTTATTATCCGCAAAATACTGGGGTTGATAATACATTTCAAAATTCTGGCTGTAAATTGCATTTTTTAATTCTGTTTCAATAGCTACATTCTGTATAAATTCATTAAGAATTAGTGCATCAAAATATTTGATTGTATTCTTACCTGAATGTTTTGCCTTAAACATAACAATTTCAGCACAATTTATAAGTTCAAGTGCATTGTCCGCAGCCTCAGGATACTCAGCAACACCTATACTCACTGTAATATTTAGTTCCTGACCGTTACTTAACAAAAATCCCTGTTCAACACGCTCCTGTATGGCGTTGTTTAGATATTCAACACTTCTGTTACCGCAGGGGTCATAACTTGCGATACAATATACATCACTGCTTATACGGCATACTATTACATTTTCACCACTGAATGTATTGAGGAATTCTCCCATCTGTTGAACCAGTTCGTCGCCTACAAGGATACCCATTCCGTCATTGACCTTGCTAAAGTCATCCAAGTCAATAAACATAACGCTGATAATGGCATTTTCTTTTTCGGCTCGATTAACAAACTCACCGAGAACACGCACAAAGTAATTACGATTGTACAATCCGGTCATAGTGTCATAATAAGCCATATAAGTTAATTCATCATTCTGTATGCGGAATTTTGTAACATTCTTTATACATATAATTTTGTCAGTGGGCAATCCGTCATTGTCATAACATATATCTGTTTCAAATTCATACCAACTTCTGTCACTTTCCATCCTACACTGGATACTGTCACACAAAAGGCGTTTTTTCTCAATATTCAAGGTATCACGGAGAGGCAGCATATACTTCTCTTCCACCGCATCATAAATCTTTGATAAATCTTTAATATCATTAACCTGAAAATCAAAAAACTTATCCCACAAGCCAAGCATTTTAACCTGCCCGGTTTTAAAAGAATAATAAAGGAAGGCATTGTTTGAAGTATCACAAATCAAACGATACATCCTTTCTGCATCGCCCAATTTCTGATTCATGGCTTTCAATAAATCTAATTGATAGCGCATTTCATCCATACTAATGCCTCCCTTTTCCAAATTCGGATTCGGTTACCAAAAACTAAAATTTTTTTCCGCAAATTATTTCTTTGTAATATATCCCTGTGCTTTTAAGAGTTCTGCACAAAGAACTGCTCCGCCTGCAGCACCACGAACTGTATTGTGTGATAATCCCACAAATTTCCAGTCATAAACGGAATCCTCACGAATACGTCCTACGCTGACACCCATTCCTCTCTCGTAATCCACGTCAAGATTAACCTGAGGTCTGTTATCCTCTTCAAGATACTGGATAAACTGCTTGGGAGCACTGGGAAGTTCTAATTCCTGAGGAGCACCCTTAAATGCAAGAAGCTTCTCGATTAACTGCTCTTTAGTTGGCTTCTTCTTAAATTTAACAAATACAGCTGCAGTATGTCCGTTTAATACAGGAACACGGATACATTGTGTTGTAATCACTGGTCCTTCTGCTTTTACGATTTCACCATCTACTACTTTGCCCCAGATACGAAGTGGTTCTTGTTCACTCTTTTCTTCTTCACCACCGATATATGGAATAATATTTTCTACCATTTCCGGCCAGTCTTTGAATGTTTTTCCTGCGCCCGAAATCGCTTGATATGTAGTTGCAACC
>CAZGSF010000083.1:0-8819 GCA_964528145.1 uncultured Lachnospiraceae bacterium
CAGATAACGATTTATCCGATGACCTTTGATGAGTTCTTGATGAATAGTAATAAAATGCTTTATGATGCAATTAAAAATGCTTATGAAAATAAGCAGCCATTGGATAATCAAATTCACGAATTGGCAATGGAACAAGTATATAAGTATCTGCTTGTAGGCGGTATGCCTGAAGCTGTAGAAGCCTATATCGACGGGGATAATCTTCTTGAGGCAAGAGAAATTTTAAAGACTTTATATGATAATTACCTTTCTGATATGGAACTTTATCAGGCAAGCCAAGAGTCAGTGTTGCGTTCCCGTGTTTTGTTCCAAAATATTTATAGAGAGCTGAATAAAGAATCAAAGAATTTTTCTCCCGGACTTATTGAGGAAAAGAGCAAAACCAGAGATTATGTAACTTCTATTCAGTGGCTTACAATGGCTCATGTTGTGAATCAATCCTTCCAACTGAAAGAGCACATTACAATGCCGCTTATGCCAGATAACGAAAGTAGTTTTCGTTTATTTCTTGGTGATATCGGAATGTTCTCATATCAAAGCGGCATTAATGCTGCTTCGTTTGTTTCGAGTGAAAGAGATAATACCTTGTCGGGAATATTCTTTGAAAACTTTGTTGCAAATGAATTGATTGCAAAAGGGCATAAATTGTTTTACTGGCGTGGAAAGTCATCTTCTGAGATTGAATTTATAATTGAATCGGACAACAAACTGTATCCTCTCGACGTCAAAAAAGGCAGAGGAACTCTTAATTCTCTTGAGAAATTTTCACAACATAATAAGTTTGAATATGCCATCAAGGTTTCAAAAAATAATTACGGATATAATCCTGATCAAAAATTGCTGACTATACCGTTTTATTATATTCCGTTTGTTGCAAAAGACCTTGCAGATGGAACTATGAAAATATAACACCTTACTATAAAGGAGCATAGCCATGGAAAAATACCAAGTACCATGTATTTATAATAAAATTTCAAATCACAGCCTGCAGGTGGCAGTGCCCGGCTCAAAGAGTATTACAAACCGCGCACTTTTACTGGCAACCTTGGCAGACGGCAAGAGTAGTTTGAGGGGTACTCTTTTTAGTGAAGATTCACGATATTTTTTATCTTGTATTAAGGATTTGGGCTTTAAGTGCGATGTAGACGAAGATAGTAAAGTAGTCACCGTTACCGGAATGGGTGGAGCAGTGCCCAAGGATAAAGCGTCCATTTATGTGGGAAGCGCGGGAACCGCGGCACGATTCTTGACAGCGTTTCTTGGACTAAATGGTGGCGAGTATCATCTTGATTCTTCCGATCAGATGAAGAAACGCCCAATGGATTCACTTATTAATTCTTTGGAAAAGTTGGGAGCAAAAGTTGAATTTGAAGGTGAAACAGGACATTTTCCATTTGTTATTAAAGGTGCAGATAACGCGTATGAAGAAAGTGGAAAAGTCACCGTTGATGTGAATAAAAGCAGTCAGTTTTTAAGCGCATTGTTGATATCCGCCTGCCGGACCGGAAAGGATATGAAGATTCAGGTTGAAGGCGAGCATGGAATGGCATATGTTGATATGACCGTGCGTATGATGGAACAGTTTGGAATTAAAGTAAGAAAAGAAGGCGACAAGCTCTACTGTATAGATAAAAGCGCGACATATAAAGCCCTTGATTATGATATAGAGCCGGATTTATCTGCCGCATGTTATTTCTATGCAATGTGCCCTATACTTGGAATTACTGTAACGGTTGAAGGCGTGTGGAAAGATTCTCTTCAAGGAGATTTAAAATTCCTGTACCTTTTGGAGAAAATGGGATGCGCATTACAGGAGAGTGAAAAAGGACTTACCCTGACACCACCGTCAGACGGAATTTACCATGGGATTACCGCGGATATGAGTACCTGCTCAGACCAGGCAATTACCATGGCGGCAACTGCCGTATATGCAGCTTCACCCACAACAATTACAGGAATTGGTCATATTCGTTTTCAGGAAAGCAATCGCTTACAGGCAATTGCCACCGAACTTACACGCATGGGCATCCGCGTTGAAAGCACTGATGACAGTGTAACCATATATCCCGGAACGCCACAGCCGGCACTTATAGAAACCTATGATGACCACCGCATGGCAATGGGGTTTTCTCTTATAGGACTCCGCAGCGATGGAATCACCATTAACGATCCACTCTGTTGCCGCAAAACCTTCGAGAACTACTTCGACGTGCTGGATGAAGTAATTGATAATTTGTGTTAACGGTAAAATTTTAAGATTTGTCTAAAGTATTATTAAACCAGCCTCAATAATATTATTTCCTCGAAGGCCCTTGAAATGCGTCGGCACTTAGCGAGGTTTTTAACGAGCTTAGTGCCGCTACGACATTTCACGGAGCGAAAGCGTGCCTAAGAGGAAAACTATTATTGAGGCTATTTCAAAATATCTTTTTAGAAAGGTTAAAATATGAAAATCCTTCTAACCGCCCTAAACGCCAAATTCATCCACTCAAACCCTGCCATCTACAGCCTTCGGGCTTATGCAGGAGCGGCGCTTAGGAAACATATTGAGATAGCAGAATATACCATCAATAATCAGCTGGGAGAAATCCTGGCTGATATTTATGTCAAAAAACCTGACATCATTGCTTTTTCCTGCTATATATGGAACTGGAATATGATTCAGGATATAATTACAGAACTTCCCAAAGTTCTTCCTAATTGCCCTATCTGGCTTGGCGGACCGGAGGTTTCTTATGATGCTGATAAAATTCTTGAGAAATACCCTCAGATTACCGGAATTATGATAGGTGAAGGAGAGGAGACCTTCAAAGAGCTGGCAGAACATTATGTAAATCACAAGCCAATTCAGGAGTTAACCGGAATCAAAGGTCTGGCATTGCCATCAGGTTACACACCCATCAGACCTCTTACAGACCTTGATAAGATACCTTTTCTCTATAGCGATTGGAGTGATAATGATGACGCATTAACTCCTTTTGAAAATCGTATTATTTACTACGAATCTTCCAGGGGTTGCCCTTACAGCTGTAGCTATTGTTTATCATCCATTGATAAATCGGTGCGTTTCAGAAATATTGACATTGTTAAAAAGGAATTGCAATTTTTTATAGATAAAAAGCTGCCACAGGTTAAATTTGTGGATAGGACTTTTAACTGTAAGCATGAGCATGCAATGGCAATATGGCAGTATATATATGAGAATGATAATGGTGTCACAAATTTTCACTTTGAAGTATCTGCAGATATCTTAAATGAAGAGGAGCTTACCCTCCTAAATAAAATGCGTCCGGGTCTGGTACAGCTTGAAATCGGGGTACAATCAACCAATGAAGGTACTATTAAAGAGATTAAGCGAGTGATGGATGTGGATAAACTGGAGCGGATAGTAAAACGCATTCACGAAGGTCAAAACATTCATGTACATTTGGATTTGATTGCAGGTCTTCCATTTGAGGATTATGAAAGCTTTAGAAAATCTTTTAATCGTGTTTATGCCATGAAACCGGAACAGCTTCAGTTAGGCTTCTTGAAAGTGTTGAAAGGTTCATACATGCATGAAAAGGCAGAGGATTATAAACTGTCTTATCTTACAAAACCACCCTATGAAGTGTTATGTACAGAATGGCTTTCGTATGAAGATGTATTACGCTTGAAGCAAATCGAGGAAATGGTGGAAATATATTATAACAGTAACCAGTTTACCCATACGCTTGCGGTTTTGGAGAAAAATTTTGGGACACCCTTTGAAATGTTTGAGGAACTGGCAGATTATTATAAGGAACAAGGATACTTTACAAATTCGCCGGCAAGGGTTTACCGCTATCAGGTATTGCTTGATTTTGCAAACAAAGTTGATGCATTAAATATACTACGATATAAAGAAGTATTAACCTACGACATGTACCTGCGTGAGAATTTAAAGACACGCCCGCCTTTTGCCTGTGACTTACAGTTATTCAAAGAGGAGATACGAAATTTCTACAAGGCCGAGGAGGAAAACAGGAGATTTCTTCCTGATTATGAGGGTTATGATTCAAAGCAGCTATCCAAAATGACCCATTTGGAGCCATTATCAGATAAAGATACATTTGTATTGTTTGATTATCGTAACAGAAGTCCTCTTACCGGAGAGGCTAGAACTGTTGTAATACGCAAAAATCACTACGATATATTTGAGGAAATTTAACGATGATTGATAGTTTTATTTGTCTGGATTTGGAGACCACAGGACTTAATCCTAAGACTGACAAAATTATAGAAATCGGAGCAATCCGCATAGAGAATGGTGTGGAGACAGGGACTTTTGAAACTCTTGTTAACCCGGGGCGCATGCTTGAAGAAAGAATTGTTGAACTTACAGGCATTAAGGATGAGGATTTAAAGGATGCGCCTTTGATTAGTGATGTGCTGCCGGGATTTATAGAATATACAAAAGATTTGCCATTGCTTGGGCACAGCGTGTTATTCGATTTTTCTTTTATTAAAAAAGCGGCTGTTAATATGAAACTGACTTTTGAGCGGGAGGGTGTGGATACCTTAAAGATAGCCCGTAGGTTTCTGACTGAGCTTGAACATAGGAGTCTTGGTTACCTGTGTGAGTATTACGGTATACCTCATCAAGCCCATAGAGCACTGGCGGATGCAAGAGCAACAATTAGACTCCATGAGATTTTGTGGGAGCAGTTTGGAGAAACAGATGTGGTGACGGATGTGTCAGAAAACAAAAAGAACTCTCTTTTTACACCTGCAAAGCTTATATATCAGGCAAAAAAAGACAGTCCTATCACAAAAAATCAAAAAGAACGGTTATATAAACTGATAACCCAGCATAAAATTGAAACAGACTATGACATTGACAAGCTTACAAAGAGCGAAGCAAGCCGCTATACGGACCGGATTCTTGCAGAGTACGGACGATAGAATTTTTGGTTAAGCTATTTAAATTTTGGGCAGTATTGATTAATTCTTCTATTTTTTCCGGTTTACAGTCACGTTCATAAATGTCTGCCAGCAAAAAGTAGGACTGACTTACATCAGTACGGGTTGAAATGGCGAATTCCAGTACTTGCTTGGATATTTCAAAGTGCCCTGCTTTAAAAAGCTCTTCCGCAAGTATTTGAAGGGTGCGGGCAAGCAGGGTGTAATTCTGGTCAAATTCCATAAGCAAATTAATATTCGGAGCACCGTATTGAAGTTTTAAGTCTGTGTTGGTAAATCCTGTAAGGTTTACAATTTTCTGCGTAGATAGCTGCGTAAGAGTATACAGGGCTTCTTCAAAGCGGGTATTCACGGAGAGTGACGGTAAGTTTCTAAACGACCGGAATTCATCAGGTATGGTAATATATTCAAGGTTGTCCAGAGATTTCCGTCTGGTACTATTTGCCGTTGCTTCACGTTGCCAGAAGTTCTCGGAGTGGGAATCGGCTTGTTTACTGTTTCTTTCCAGGAAGAACTTAAGCCATAGGCAGAATACGATTAAACTTGCAAAAATGGGGAATTTCATTTATAATATCCTTTCAGTGTAGGGATTATTGGGAGGTATACAATGTTTAATATGCATAATAATAAAACAAAACGAATTGTATCAGGGGTTATAATTTTTGTTCTTGTTATAGCAATGGTACTTCCGATGCTTGTGTCAGTACTTTATATATAACAGGAATTTGTAACTGTTGTGTAAAGTTAGTTTAGCATATTCGGTTTTGGAAGAAAAGCCGGATTGAGGAGTTTTAAGTGAAAAAATTATTATCCATGGGAGCTTTTGGTTTAGTGGCAGCTTTTCTTTTTATAGTGATGCAGCCCATAAGCGCAGAAGCAAAAGAATCCGAGACAATTAAAGAAGGTGTATATGCCGGAGAAATTTCTTTGGCAGGAATGACAAAGGAAGAAGCAGAAGCAGAAATCAACGACTATGTGGACAAATTAAAATCACGGCTTATTACCTTAAAAGGGATTGAGGATAAGGCTGTTACCGTAACAGCAGAGGAATTGGGAATTTTCTGGTCTAATCCCGAGTTGCCTGAAGAAGCACTAATGCTGGGCAAGGAGGGCAATATTATTGAAAGATATAAAACAATAAAAGACCTGAAACATGAAAATAGAATATTAGACATTGAATTGGATTTTGATATCGACAAGATTAATCAGGTACTTGTTGAAAAGTGTACCATATATGACACACCTGCTGTGGATTATAATTTGACCCGTCAGAATGGAGAGTTTGTCATTAGTGACGGTAAGACAGGCATTGTGGTAGATGTGGAGGCATCCGGCGAGGCCATCTACAGCTATATGATGGACAGTTGGGATACGAAAAACAGTAACGTGGATTTGGTTGTGGAAGTTTCAGAGCCAAGAGGAAATGTAGAACTCCTTTCCAAGGTAAAGGATGTATTGGGAAGCTTCAGCACATCTTACGCTACATCAAACAGTGCCCGTAGTGCCAACGTAATAAATGGTTGTAAGTTGATTAATGGAATATTATTGTATCCCGGTGAAGAATTCGCTATGCTGGGGCTTGTAACTCCTTTTACTACTGCCAATGGTTATCAGCCGGCAGGATCGTATTTGAACGGAAGGGTTGTAGATAGTGTCGGTGGAGGTATCTGTCAGGTATCAACGACTTTGTATAATGCTGTTTTATTGGCAGAACTTGAGATGACCGAGCGGTACAATCATTCTATGACCGTTAGTTATGTTGAGCCTTCGGCAGATGCGGCAATTGCCAATTCGGCGGGAAAAGATTTTAAGTTTGTTAATAATCTGGAATATCCTGTTTATATTGAAGGAATTACAACACCGGATAAAATTATTACTATTAATATTTATGGAGTTGAGACAAGACCTGCAAACAGGAGTATTAAATTTGAAAGTGTAATACTGGGAACCACACCGCCGGGACCTGAAGTGATTAATATAGACCAGGCTCAGCCGGTGGGATTTGTTGATGTGCAGGGTGCTTATACAGGTTATAAGTCACAGCTGTGGAAAATAGTAACCGTGGATGGCGTGGAGACATCCCGTACACAGGTTAACAGCAGTAATTACAAAATGGTACCCCGTACCGCAACAGTAGGTGTTGTTACGGCGGATTCGAATGCCTATAATGAAATCATGGCAGCTATAGCAACTGGAAGCATTGACCATGTAAGAAATGTGGCAGCATACTGGGCCGCTCTTGCACCCCAGCCCCAGCCGGAGGTAAGTTCACCCCCGGAACCCCCGGTGGCGGAAGTTGCACCTTAAAAGTAGTGACAACTCTTAGTAAATATAAGGATTGGGAAACTT
The DNA here is from genome assembly GCA_964528145.1 of uncultured Lachnospiraceae bacterium. Lineage (GTDB taxonomy): Bacteria > Bacillota > Clostridia > Lachnospirales > Lachnospiraceae > Acetatifactor. The sequence continues at coordinate 7,291 of CAZGSF010000083.1, forward strand.
ATGAGACCAGGAAAAGTATCGGAGAATGTACTTAAACGCTCCGTTTTGAAACAAATTAAGACCGGAAGGAAAGAAGTAATTTGCGGCGCAGGTTTAGGGGAAAACTGCGCCGTTTTTACGTTGTCTGAGGGTGGATTTGGTCTGGTAAGTACTCATCAGGATACAGTGGCGGGAGCGGATTGCCCCCGTTTTTGCATACATAAAGCAGCTAATAATCTTGCTGCAGCAGGTGCAGAGCCCGTTGCTATGGAATTGGCACTCCTTTTACCGGAAGAGACGGAGGAATCTGAGCTTCGTGCCATGATGGAACAGGCAGAAGAGACCTGTAGGGAGCTTTCTGTTCAACTTGCCGGAGGAAGTACAAAGGTTAGCAGTGTTGTAAATTGTCCTGTGGCCACAGTGACGGGAATCGGACGCAGAGCTTGTGCAGAGATTCCCAAGGCGAAGCCGGGACAGGATATTGTAATAACAAAATGGATAGGACTTGAAGGAACGGCACTTCTTGCGAAGGCAAAGGAAGAAGAGTTGAAGAAACGGTATCCGCTCCGCCTCATAAGGGAAGCTCAGACCTTTGAACGCTCTCTTTCCGTTGTACCTGAGGCTGCCACCGCCATGAAGTCCGGCGTTTGCAGGATGCATGATGCTTCTGAGGGAGGTATATTTGCAGCCCTTTGGGAATTTGGCAGAATGTCTGGCGTTGGACTTGAAATAGATTTAACGAAACTGCCCATAAGGCAGGAAACTGTAGAAATATGTGAGCATCTGGAGGTTAATCCTTATGAGCTTTTATCAGGAGGATGCCTGATTATTGCAGCTGATAACGGATTTGATCTTGTGGAAGAACTGGCAAAAGAACAGATTCCGGCAACAGTGGTGGGCAAGGTAACCGAGAGTAATGACAGGGTGCTTATTAATGATGATGAACGCAGGTTTTTAGACTTGCCGAAATCAGATATGATATACATATTAGAAAAAGAAGACTAATAGATTATAGAACGTAAACAGGAGGTTATTGTCATAATGAGAGAAGAATTATTATCAATTATTGAGAAAAACAGCCGCATTGATTTGAAGGAACTTGCGGTGATACTGGGCGTAGATGAAATAGATGTGGTAAATGAACTTGCAGCTATGGAAAGCCAAGGTATTATTTGCGGATATCATACTTTGATTAACTGGGAGAAAACAAGCATTGAAAAAGTAAATGCTCTTATCGAAGTCAGGGTTACTCCACAGAGAGGACAGGGTTTTGACAGCATCGCAGAACGTATCTACAAGTATGCGGAGGTTCATGCGGTATACTTGATTTCCGGAGGATATGATCTTTTGGTTACACTGGAAGGAAAAAGCCTTAAAGAGATTTCAAGCTTTGTATCTGATAAACTTTCCACCTTGGACAGTGTACTGAGTACAGCAACACATTTTATTTTGAAAAAATATAAAGATCACGGAACTATTTTAGCTGAAGAAGAAGACGAAAGAGAGATGATTACACCATGAGAAACCCACTTTCCGACCAGGTCGTAGAA
>CAZGSF010000084.1:0-8759 GCA_964528145.1 uncultured Lachnospiraceae bacterium
TTAGTCTTCAGTATGGAATTTACTTTTACATGCGGAATTTAACTTTTCACTCAACTGGAATAAAATTCTTATGAAATCATGTCCAAAACAGAATCAATTGCAAGCAAATACCCCTCAAGTCCCTTGCCATAAATCTGCCCGTCACATGCGGGCGCAGTAACAGAAATCTTTCTGAATTCTTCTCTTTTTGTAATATCAGAAATATGAATCTCTATCTTTGGCATAGCCACGCTTGCAAGGGCATCATGGATTGCGTAACTGTAATGTGTATACGCCCCCGGATTAATCACAATACCATTTGTACCGTCAAAATACGCATCCTGTATTCTGTCAATAATGGCCCCCTCATGATTACTCTGGAACACTTCAATATCCGCCCCGGTTTCATTTGCCTTTTCTGCAATCATCTTAAGCAAATAATCATAATCCTGTGTCCCATATATACTCTTCTCCCTTATTCCCAAAAAGTTTAAATTAGGTCCGTTAATTACAAGAATTTTCATACGTTTTTCCTTCCATACACCAATACTTATTTTTAAAAATATTTTACAATTTCTTCCACGACTTCCTCAACACTTTTATTGTCAGCCTCTATAACAACATCCGCTGCGTCTCTATATGCATCTTCCCGCAAACCAAGCAGTTCTTTTATCTTTTCTTCCGGATTCTGAGACTGCAACAATGGTCTTGTGGTATCGCCCTTTAACCGTTCATACACCACGCCTGCAGACACCTTAAGGTAAAATACCGTTCCCAGTTTTTTTAACAAATCCCTGTTCTCTGTTTTTACAGGCATCCCCCCTCCGGTTGAAAATATCTTAAATTCGCTGTCTGCCCCACTAATTAGTTCTTTAAGACACTCCGTCTCCATATGTCTGAATGCACTTTCCCCATCAGAAGCAAAAATATCACTTATTTTCTTTCCTTTGGCACATTCAATATATTCATCCGTATCTACAAATGTACGGTTCATCCTATAGGACAGTTTTTTTCCCACACTTGTTTTACCGCATCCCATAAAGCCGATTAGTACTATATTTTCTTTACTCATTGTCTTGCCCGCTCTTTTTCATTTTATCATAGATTATATCAGCCTGCTCATCGCTTACCGAAACGCCGTTCCATAACTCATAAGCAATAATTCCCTGATATAAAAGCATTTTAAGTCCATTATACACCTTACCGCCCGATTCACACACAAGCTTCATAAAACGTGTATCCGCGGGGTTAAATATCATATCATATCCGGTATGTACAGCCTCATAAAATTCAGGACTTTCTATAAGAGTCTCATTACAATTAGGATACATCCCGATATTTGTTGCCTGTATTGCAAGATATGCTTTTCTCTGATTGAACCTGCTAATCTCGTTAAGCCCAGCCGCTTCCATTCTGACATCAGGATAAAAACTGCTGATTTCAGATGCCAGTACCTGTGCTTTTTCTACGGTACGGTTAATGATAACAATTCTCTCCGCCCCTTTATCAGCCATAAGCATTGCAACAGCGCGGGCCACCCCGCCGGCACCAAGAATTAATACCTGTTCATCTTTTACCTTAACACCGTCACTTACCATGGCACGGTAAAGTCCCGGCAAATCAGTGTTGTACCCCTTAAATCCGCCATCGGTACGTACAAGAGTATTAACGGCACCGATTTTCTTTGCCATAGGATCAATATCTTTCAAAAAAGGGATAACCGCACTTTTATGGGGTACGGTTACATTACACCCAAGAATATTTAATGCATATGCTCCCTTTACAGCATCTTCTACATTGTCATTGTCCACACGGAAAGGAACATACACCAAATTATGTCCAAAATCCGCCGCCAGATTATTATGTATTACAGGCGACAAAGTATGCTCCACCGGATTACCTATTAATCCACAGGTTCTTGTTCTTCCGTCAGTCATCATCTTCTATTTACCTACCCTTTTACTATCCTTGTTATAAAAATACAATACTATCTTCTCAAGATATCTCTTTAAAACTATCTGGATTTCTTCCTTTGGATGAATGGGTCTTGTAAGAAAATTCCGAATTCCCATGCGCTTTGCGCCCCATACATCCGTAAAAAGCTGGTCACCAACAAAAAAAGTATTGGTAATATCCGTTCCCATAAGCTCCATTGCCTTTTCATATCCCCTACGGCCCGGTTTACCCGCTTTGAATATATATAGAACATTAACCGCATCATTAAACATTTTCACCCTGGGTTCTTTATTATTAGACAAAAGTACTATCTTATATCCCATGGCCTTTAATTTTTCAAACAGTGCTATTGCCTTCTCATCCGCAGGAGCACCATGGGGAACCAGTGTATTATCAATATCATAAATAATTCCCCTGTATCCGTCTTCATATAACTGTGCATAATCAATATCATATGCCGATGCTTCTATGGCATCAGGATAAAACATATTAAACATAAATCTGATTCCTTTCAAACCTTTTACTTCTCCATAATAACAAAACACCCTGCACTATTGCAAGGTGTTTATACAATATCAAACTTAGGTACTACCATACCGTCTTCAATCATGCCATTACTCATCAAGTTATGTGCTGTTCCCACAAAATACTGGTACTGCTGTAACACGCTGTCCTTTTTCATATCAGAAATAGCCTTCCTCATATCAAGACTCTCAATGTCGCTGTCGCTTCCGATATAGCTGTAGTCATCACCTATATTAAATTTTAAAGAGATATTTTCTAAATCCGCATGCTTTCCGGCTTTATTCTCATCATTTTCCTGCTCTGTGATAACAGTTTTGTCCGGCTGTCCGGAAACTTGATTAAGCATTTGCTCCTGCTTATCAATCTGTTCTGTTCTCACATCGCGGATATCCGGAATACGATAATTACGGAAATAGCTGCCATAATCAGATATGCCTACGCCACTCATACCGCACCTCATTTGTACTAAAATAATATCGCCAATGTATAAAATATATCGGTTAATTTTAAATTTACTTTACATAACATCTTATTTTTTTTGCAATTTTACCTTATTCCTGCGGCAGTAAGCAGTTTCCCTGTATAATCTTCCTTAGGATTGTCATATATTTCTTCCACATCCCCGAGTTCCACAATCCTGCCCTTTTGCATAATCATAACTCTGTCGCACATCTGATAAACAACACGCAAATCATGTGATATGAAAAGTATTGATATGTTCATTTCTTTATGCAATTGATGAAGAAGCTCCATAATCTGCGCCTGAATTGTTACATCAAGTGCCGATACTGGCTCATCTGCAATTAAAAGCTCCGGTTTTAACATAAGGGCTGCCGCGATTGCAACTCTTTGACGCTGGCCTCCTGAAAGCTCACTGGGATAGTGGTTTGCATATTTTTCATCAAGACCTACCCTGTTAAGCATTGCCATTACTTCTGCTTTTCGTTCCTCACTGTTAAGTTCCGTACAATTTCTTAAAGGCTCCTCCAGAATCCATCCCACCTTTTTTGCAGGATTAAGGGAACCGAAGGGATCCTGAAAAATCATCTGGATACATGAGGCATTACATTCCACCTCACCCTGATAATCCTTTATAATCCCAAGAATTGACTTTGCAAGAGTGGATTTTCCGCATCCGGACTCTCCCACAAGGCCCATTATTTCGCCACGCTTCATTGTAAAGCTTATATCATGAAGTACATGTATTTTTTTCTTTTTCTTAAATAAACCTTCTGATTTTCCGTCAAAAGAAACATTCAGATTCTTTACGGAAAGTAAAGGGGTTTGTGTCTGTTCCATTAATTATTCCCCCTTTTCTCGCATTTGGGAATAGCATTAATAAGCTGCTTTGTATACTCTTCCACAGGATGATAAAAAATCTGCTCCGTATCCCCGCTTTCAACAACGTATCCGCCTCTCATCACCAGAACACGGTTGCAAATCTGCTTAATAAGGCTTAAATCATGGGAAATAAACAATATCGCCGTGCCATGCTCCTTGTTAAGACGTTTCAAAAGTTTAACGATTTCTGCCTGAATGGTTACATCAAGGGCTGTTGTGGGCTCATCCGCAATTAAAAGCCTTGGATTACACACAAATGCCGCCGCTATCATAACACGCTGACGCATTCCACCCGATAATTCATGGGGATATTGCTCATATACCAACTCAGGATTATCAAGCTCCACCATGTCAAGCACCTCAATTGCACGCTTGTAACGTTCTTCCTTTGTCATAGATGTATGAATCCTAAGACTCTCTTCCACCTGCCATCCGATTTTCTTAACAGGATTTAAGGAAGTCATGGGCTCCTGAAATATCATTCCGATATCTTTGCCCTGAAATTCCCTCAAAACCTTCCTCTGGCAAGTCAGAATATCCACTCCCCCAAAGAGAATCTCGCCTGTTTTCTTTGCATCATGACGGCTTAATAGCCCCGCAATTGCCAAAGCACTCATGGATTTGCCTGAACCGGATTCACCCACAAGTCCAACAATTTCTCCGGGATAAAGCTTTAAGTCAAAATCATATACAACCGTTTCAGGAATTAAATGGTCATGAAATTCTATATTAAGATTATTTACCTCAAGTACAGGACTTTTATTATCCATAATAATCACCTATTATCAACTACAATATAATTACTACGATTGTTTACCCACACCATCTCCCAATAGAGAGAATCCCAAAATCATCATTATCAACACAATTCCGGGGAAAATCGCATATCCCGGTGTTGAAAATATATATGTCTGCGCCTCAGAAAGCATTCGTCCAAGACTTGCATCAGGCGGCATAACACCTATACCCAAATAACTCATACCCGCTTCCGCAAGCACCGCATTATTAAATCCTATAAGTACCGAGGACAATAAAACCGTATATATGTTGGGCAAAATATGCACAAACATAATTCTTAAATCGCTCGCCCCCATCATTTTCGCACTTTGAACATAATCCATATTTTTGCACCGGATAAATTCGCTTCTGACAATCCTCGCAAAGCTTGGTACAAATGCAATTCCTAGTGCAAGTATTACATTATATTTGCCCGGACCGAAAATACCTATAATCACCAGTGCCAAAAGAATACTGGGAAACGCCAGCATTGCATCCATAACACGCATCAAAATTTCATCCACAATGCCACCGTAATATCCGGTAAACGCACCGATGATAATTCCGAAAAATGTACCAATAAATACTGTAGCACACGCAACACCAAGGGTAGTTCTGCTTCCAATCATCACCCTGCTTAATATGTCACGGCCAAAATTATCACACCCCATCCAATGCTTCCATGAAACACCGGCAAAACGTGATGCCCCATCCATAGCTTCAGGGTCATAAGGCGTGTAAATACAGCCTATCAATATAAACACCAATATAATACCTGTCAGTATACTGCCTATTATAAAATTATAATTAAGATTCTTTCTTTTCATAAGCCTACTCTTTTGCCCTGATTCTTGGGTCCACAAGATGATAAATAATATCTACAAAAAAATTAATAACAATAACAGCAAATGCAAGAAGCACTATAATTGCCATAACTACGGGATAATCCCTGTTGGATATGGATGTCAGTAATATACGCCCAATCCCCGGTATATTAAATACCTGTTCGATAATAATACTGCCGGTAAATATATCCGCCAGAGCCATGCCAAGGAATGTTATAACCGGAATCATTGCATTCTGTAATACATGCTTATATAAAACATCTTTTGTGGTATTACCGCGGCTATATGCAGTTCTTGTATAATCAAGACCTGATTGCTCGATTAAAGAGCTTCTTAATAATTTTACAGACATTGCCGCTTTGGGAAGCGCAATTGCGAATGCCGGGAATATCAAATACCCCAAAAAGCCACCAAAATTGTCACTATAAGAAATATATCCTCCCGGTACAAACAGCTTAAGCAATATACCAAACAGCACCGTAATCAATATTCCCGCAAAAAAGGGCGGCACGGACATAATTATCTGATTAAATATAATTATTATCCTGTCAATGACTCCACCTTTATGCCTTGCTGCATATATGCCTACCGGAATCGATATAAGAATAACCATTGTAAATGCCAAAACCGTCATCGCCAATGTAATAGGTAACTTATCCAAAATCATGTCACTTACGGGCATACCGTAATTATAAGATTCTCCCATATCCCCCGTTGCAAATGAAAACAGCCAGTCAAAATATCTGACTAAAAAGGGTCTGTTTAGTCCCATTTCTTCACGCAACGCTTCCACTCTTTCAGGAGTTGCTTCAGTTCCAAGTTTGGATGTTGCCGGATCTCCCGATATAACCGTAAAAGCAAGAAATACCAGAAAGGAAACCATTACAAGGGTAACTATTGTGGAAACTATTTTTTTAACAATTGTTTTACCATTCATTCCGTGTTCTCCTTCCCGGTATTTCATCATTTTATTTTTAAGTTAAACAATAAAGTCTTACTGACCGTCCACTATATACAGTTTTGAAAAGTCCTGTACATACAAAGGATAAAATTCATATCCCGAATATTTTTTGTTAAGAGCCACAAGTTCTGCCAAATCCTGAATATAAACATTGGCAGCCTCGTTTGTAAGAATCTGCAAGCATTCCTTGTAATATCCTGTTTGTTCTGCATCATCTATGGTTGTCTGGGCATTTGCAAATGCTGTATCATATGCCGCACTGTTAAAATTAACAAAGTTATTATCAGCATCGCTTACAAAACGCATAAGAAGCGCACTTGCAGTAAGGGAAGATGCATCTACGCCCACAACTGTTGCCTGATAATCTCTTCCTGCATACACATCACTAAGCCAGCTGTCCCATTCGATTAATTCAATTTCTGCGTTTACATTTATCTTCTTAAACTGTTCCGCCAATACCTGTGCGGTATCAATATGAGGCGTGTAATTTGAAGGTACTTTTATAGTAAATGAAAGTCCGTCTGCATATCCGGCCTCGGCAAGCAATTCTTTTGCTTTCTCTAAATTTGTTGCATATACATCATTCAACTCAGGCATGTAATATTTGCCAAAAGCAGGGAACATACTACTTCCTATAGGTGTACCCTTTCCGTCTGCAATCATTAAAAGAATTTCTTCTTTATCAATAGCATAAGAAAGTGCCTGTCTTACCCTCACATCATTAAAAGGTGCTGCAGCATTATTAAGATACATTGCCTGTACAAGATTCATAGAACCCTCAAGTACTTTGTATTCCCCGCTAAGCTGGGCTGCCTGGGCTGTTGTAAGTCGTGCAAACATATCAATGGAACCACCGTTAAGATTCATAACAATGGAATCTGTATTAGCACAAATTTTAAGCACAACCTTCTCTATATTAGCCGGTGTACCCCAGTACTCATCGAATTTTTCCAAAATAAAATTCTCCTGAGGTGATCTTGACACATATTTGTATGGTCCTGTACCAATAGCTACCTTATCAGGATCGCTGTTTGATGCCGGCACAATTGCCGCATTAACATCTGCAAGACCTGCGATAAAATCAGCACTTGGATTTACAAGTACGATTTCAACATTAGAATCATCTATGATATTAATACTTTCCACATTAGAAAACGCCTCTACCATAGGTTCTCCTTTACTGGTATCGGCGCATTTATCAAGAGTATGCTTAATATCCTCTACAGTAACAAGTGAACCGTCATGGAACTTTACACCTTCACGCAGGGTAAAAGTATAAGTACGTCTGTCATCAGAAATTGTATAATCGCTTGCCACAGCAGGGTATATATTACCATCGCTATCCGGTTTAACCAAGCCCTCGTAGATATTAAAATAAATTTCCTTAGTTCCTGCCGCAACTGCTTTGTTAGGGTCAAGACTGTCTTCCATATCCTGGGGAATGCCAATGGTAATCTGAGAGGAATTCTCACCTTGCTTATCACCTGAGCAAGCACTCAGTGCAATAGTCAGTGTCATCAACACAGCTATCGAAAAGAGTAATTTTAATCCTTTTCTTTTCATGTGTTTCTTCCTTTCTTTCACATATCATTCTTTATTTAATTATCCGTGATAAAGATTGTTAAAAATTCATCACAAGCGTATTGTATACAATCTTACACAAAAAATCAATAGTTATATTGTTTTATGCGAAATATAAAACCGGAAAGTCCTTAAACTTTCCGGTCTCATATACTTTTAACACTACTCATCTTTATTCAAAACGCTCTTAAGTTCATCCATAAAAGTATTAATATCCTTAAATTCACGATACACAGATGCAAATCTTACATATGCTACCGCTTCTAAGTCTTTAAGCTTATTCATCACAAGTTCACCGATAACTTCACTCGGAATTTCCTTCTCTTCCATATTGAAGATTTCAGTTTCCACTTCGTCAATCAACTGTGAAATCTGGCTTGCAGAAATAGGACGTTTATGACATGCACGCAAAACTCCCGCTTCTATTTTTGAACGGTCATAAGTTTCTCTGTTATTATCCTTTTTAATAATAATAAGCGGAATTGTCTCTATCTTTTCATAAGTAGTAAAACGCTTTCCACATTCATCACAAACACGACGGCGGCGAATGGAATTATTCTCCTCCGCAGGTCTTGAATCAATTACTCTGGTGTTCTCATGGCCACAAAACGGACACTTCATATCCATTTCCCCCTATTCCCTTATTGTAATACTAAATTTTCTGTATATTTACCAATCCATATACATTATATTGTATATGTCAAATTATGTCAACTTTTATTCAATCATTTTGTACGCAATCGTTGAATAAAAAAGTAAATTCCACTTTGGGCTGAATTTAGTCTTACACTCTT
>CAZGSF010000085.1:0-6399 GCA_964528145.1 uncultured Lachnospiraceae bacterium
TTGGTGCTTTCTTCTTTTGTCTATTCATTTTTCCTACAAAAACTTTACCCTAGCCATAAAAATCTGTTATATATTGCTAACAAAACCGCCCCAGTGCGCCAACACCGGGACGGAAACGTCACTGCTCCGAAGATACAGTGCCCTAGACAAGCATATTGTATCATTCGGAGCGCGTAAAATCAAGTTTATGCGCTATATTTTTGCACCCATTTTTAAGGAGGATGATACTATGGCAAACATTACACCAATCAAAGACAAAGACGGACATATCGTTTCATACCGAATCCGTGTTTATCGTGGAAAGGATGCTAACGGCAAGCAGCTTAAGCCTTTTACTAAGAATTGGAAGGTGCCTGATACTTACAAATCAGAAAAGGCAATTCAAAAGGCACTGGAAAAAGTTGCAGGAGAATTTGAAGCAACTTGCAAGCGTGGCGAAGTATCTATTGACAGACGAACATTTGAAGAATATGCAAATTATTACATTCAATTATGCGAGCGAGACTGCAAAGAAAAAACTTTTGACTTCTATAGTAGCCTAATGCCCTTAATACGCGCTGAGATAGGCTCTATTCGCTTAAATCAACTTACCCCCGAACATTTGAACCTCTTCTATTTAAAACTTCAAAATGAGGATGTTAAGCGTGACCACAAGGCAATTGCAAATGATATTCTGCTGCAACTTCGTAAAGAACAGGGAACAAAAAGTAAAACTCTTGTTGAAAGAACCGGTCTTTGCGACAATACCATTCGCCTTGCATTCAAACCAATGAAAATTGCGGTTGAATCTGCCGAAAAGATTGCAGGTTATTATGGCAAATCAGTGAATGACCTTTTTGTTATATCCACATCAGGAAAAGGACTTTCAGCAAAAACTATAAGCCACTACCACTCTTTTATTCATGCAGTCTTAGAACAGGCAATAAAAGAAGGATGTGTGAATCGTAATGTTGCAGACCAAGCAACACCACCGAAAAAGCTAAAGCACGAAGCGGAATTCTTTGAAATCAAAAAAATTTTAAAAATAAAAGCAGCTCTGGATCAGGAACCAATCAAATATCGGATTGCTACATATCTATTGATTAGCACCGGCATTAGGCGTGGTGAATTGGTTGGTATCCGTTGGAAATCTATTGATTTCAATAACTGCACTATCCGAATTGAAAACAATGTGGTTTACACCAAAAGAAAAGGACTTGTTGCCAATACCCCTAAGAATGACGAATGCAGAACTGTGAATATTGCCCCTGAACTCATTCCACTGCTAAAGGCATATAAAAAGCAACAGCGATTTGAAGCATCATTATACTTCTCACATATTGCTGATGATTTTCAACGTCAAAAAGCAATTAAGGAATATAATCCTGAAGGCTATCTGTTCATTCAAGAAAATGGCACGGTCATGAGCCCAAATACAATCAATGAATGGATGCTGACATTTTCAAAGAAATTAGAAATGCATATCCATCCACATAAATTTAGACATTCCCAGGCTTCTATTTTGTATGCATCCGGCGTTGACATTGTAACCATTTCCAAAAGACTTGGCCACAAGCAGGTAAGTACAACGCAAAATATATATGCTCACATGATGGAAAAATCAGACAAAGAAGCATCGGACAAAATTGCAGATATCTTATTCAGGAATCAAGCATAGTTGACTAAGTAAATACGAGTTGACCAAAGGTTGTCCAAAAGCATTTTAGGACAGCCTTTTTTGTAACTAATTTTAGATACTAAAAAACCTAGGAAACATTGTATTTCCTAGGTTTCTGTCTTAATAGCGAGAGGGGGATTCGAACCCTCGACACTACGGGTATGAACCGTATGCTCTAGCCAACTGAGCTATCTCGCCATATTCTGTTATTTATCAGATTATCTGATAAGTGGGACCTACAGGGCTCGAACCTGTGACCCTCTGCTTGTAAGGCAGATGCTCTCCCAGCTGAGCTAAGATCCCATGGTCACGCGGGTCGTTTTCACAACCCGCTTTGCTAGTATACAATTACTTTGGTGCTTTGTCAATAGTTTTTGAAAACTTTTTGTAAAAAAACAAATGAATATTGCATACAATATAAACAATTTGTCTTTTTACATGCGTTCCGGTGCAGAAAATCCCAGAACTTCTATACATGCTTCAAGTATATCTCTTGTGAGCATAAGCAGTGCAATCCAACCTGCTTTCTTCTGTTCATCCTCTTCTGAGATGATTTTTGTCTCATGGTAGAAGCGGTTGAAGGCATTGGCAATTTCATATATATATGCACAAATTTTGTTGGGTGCACATTCCTCGTATGCAGCTTCCATCACTGTGTTGAATTTCACCAGCTCCATAATAAGTGCTTTTTCAGATGCATTGCGGGCATTCTGTATATTGGCAGAATCCAATGAACCGCCCTGCTCCATGTATTTTGCAAGAATTGATTTGATACGAACAATTGTATATAAAATATATGGGCCTGTATCTCCTTCAAAGGAAGTAAATCTGTCTACGTCGAATACATAATCCTTTGCAGGCTGATTAGATAAATCGCCGTATTTAATAGCCGCAAGACCTACGATTTTCGCTGTTTTTGCTGCTTCCTCTTCATCTACGTCATAGCCCTTAACCGCACTGTTTTCCTTAATTTTGCGAAGCATTTCTTCATTAATCTCAGCGATAAGGTTCTCAAGACGGGGCACGCCGCCCTGACGGGTCTTGTAGGGTTTACCGTCTTTACCGTTCATGGTACCGAAACCGATATGAATCATTTCAGTTTCAAGTTTTACAAGCTTGGTTTTTCTCGCACAACGGAATACCTGCTCAAAATACAACTCCTGACGTTTGTCAGTAAGGTAAATCATCTTATCAGGCTTAATTTCGGTCATACGCTCCATAATGGTAGCAAGGTCTGTTGTATTGTAAAGGGAAGCTCCGTCTGATTTTAAAATCATACAGGGCGGAATCTCTTTGGTATCTGTTTCTTCTTTTACATCAACCACCAACGCGCCTTCGCTGATATATGCATAGCCGCCGTCCTTCATGTAGTCTACCATTCCGGGAATCAGCTCCTGCACATCGGACTCGCCCTTCCAAAGTTCAAAATGGACGTTCAGATTATCGTAATTCTTCTTCAAATCCTCCACTGATACAGCCATGATATGATTCCATAATGCGCGGTATCCTCTCACGCCGGACTGAAGCTTAAAGGTAGCTTCCATGGCTTTCTCTTTATATTCGGAATCTTCTTTTGATTTACCGCTTGCTGTAGGGTAAATTTCTTCAAGTTCACGGATTGTAAAAGGTGCTTCCTTCGGATATTCACCTTCAAAATTCTCATCGAAATAAGGAAGGTCAGGCTGCCTTAACTGAAGTTCATAAATGATAAGACCCATCTGAAGTCCCCAGTCGCCCATATGGATGTCGCCCACAACATCATGTCCGACGTACGCTGCAATTCTCTTAACACTTTCACCGATAATTGCAGAACGCAAATGTCCTACGTGAAGCGCTTTCGCCACATTTGGTCCGCCGTAATCCACGATAACCTTTTTAGGATTTTCAGGCATTTCGAGACCGAATTTCTCATCTGCTGCCATGCCACGCACATAATCTGCCAGAAATTCTTCTTTTAATTTAAGATTAAGAAATCCCGGTGCAACTGCACTTACTTCAGCAAAACAATCGCTGTCTGCAAGTTTCTCTGCAACTTCGTTTGCAATCATGATAGGCGCTTTTTTATACTGCTTTGCTCCTGCCATGGCACCATTACACTGGTACTCGCAAAGGTCCGGTCTGTTGGATACGGTAACCTTTCCAAGCTCCTTATTATATCCGGCACTTTCAAATGCCGCTCCCATTTCTTCAGAAATTAAATCCAGTATTTTTTTCATTTAATGCTTCTCCGTTTCTTTCTGTCGTTCGCGCTCTGCTTTTGAAAAAGCGCAGCCGCAGTAATCTTGTCTATATAATCCGTATTCTGCGGACAATTCCACAGAACGCTTATATCCGTTTTTCTTCTTAAAATCAGAGGGCAGCCATGGAACGCCGTACCGGGGCGCCAGTGCCTCTCCTATCTCATTTAGCTTAGCCGCATTCTTCATGGGGCTTATGGTAAGAGTGGTGGTGAAATAATCAGCACCGGTCTCTAACGCCTTCCTTGCGGTCTCCCTAAGTCTTAATTCATAGCACACAAAACATCTCTCGGACCCTTCCGGGCAATGTTCCAGACCTTTCACAGCCTCCAGAAAAAGTGCCCCATCATAATCCCCGTCCATGTATCTAATAGGATAACATATATTACCGTCTGTTTCCAATATTTTTTCTTCACGCTGCTTATTATATGCATCAATCAGGCGTTTCTGCTCTTCCACACGCTTTCTGTATTCATCTGCAAAGGTGATGTTTGGATTATAATAAAAAACCGTGATTTCAAAAAATTGTCTCAAATATTCCAGCACATAACTACTGCAGGGGGCACAACAACTGTGTAAAAAAAGATGTTTCCCTCTATTTCCTTCATCCAAAAGGAGTTTATCCAACTCTTTACTGTAATTACGATTCATAAAATTATCCCGATTACCCACTAAAATCTCGTTTATTATAGCATGAATATTATATATCTTCAATTTTACCTTTGCAAGCCTTACCCATATGTAATAAAATAAAAATGATTGTAAAAGGAAAGGTATACGAGTATGAGCGAAAAATTATTTTATAAAGACCCACATCAAACTGAATTTGTTGCAACCGTGCTTAGCTGCACCCCCACCGATAAAGGCACCTTTATTATTACCCTTGATAAAACAGCCTTTTTCCCTGAGGAGGGCGGACAAAATGCAGATTCCGGTTTTATTAACGATGCTGTAGTTTTAGATGTTCAGATAAAGGATGATATTATATATCATGAAATTTCCCACTCTTTTAATATGGGTGATGAAGTTTCCGGACTTGTTGATTGGGACAAGCGTTTTGACTATATGCAGCAGCACTCAGGGGAACACCTGATAAGCGGCCTTGTCAATCATCATTACGGATATAATAATGTTGGTTTTCATTTGGGCGACGAGGAAGTTACCCTGGATTTTGACGGTATTCTAACCCTTGATGAACTCCGTCTCATAGAGAAAGAAGCAAATGCCGCCATCGCACTTAATCTGCCGGTGGTCATCTCCTTTCCCACAAAAGAAGAATTACAAAATCTTAATTACCGCAGTAAAATAGAAATAGAAGGCGACGTGAGGATTGTAACTTTTCCGGGTTATGACATATGTGCCTGCTGTGCACCTCATGTAGACACCACCGGACAAATCGGCCTTGTAAAAGTAACCAATGTCCAGAAGCATCGGGGCGGAGTACGTGTTAATATTCTCTGTGGTAATCGCGCCATAAACGACTATACCTCAAAGCAGGACAGTGTTTCCTCTATTTCGGTTCAGCTTTCCGCAAAACCGGATGCCGTAGCCGACGCCGTAGCAAGATTGAAAGAGGAAAACTTAAAACAGAAAAACCGTATGATTACCTTACAGCAGCAATTACTCAAAATGCAGCTATCAGTCATCCCTGCCGGGCAGGAAAATGTAGTTTTATTCTTTGAAGACCTGGATACTCCCGCCATGCGTGATGCAGTAAATACTTTATGTGAGGTTCACACAGGCTATTGCAGTGTATTTAAAGGAAATGACGCAGACGGTTATCAATATATTTTGGGAAGCGCCCACAAAAACTGTAAAGATGCAGGGAAACTTTTGTCAGAAACACTAAATGCAAGAGGTGGCGGTTCCGAGAAAATGATTCAGGGAAGCCTAATCGCCACCATGGAAGAAATACTTAAGCTATTTTAATCTTTTTAATCAAAAAATACCGCCAAATCCATTACTTATGTTTTACACAAGTTTTTGAATTTGGCGGTTATCTTTTTTATTTAATTATTTAAAGTATTCTACACCGGCTTCGAAAATCTTAAGATCCTGTTCACCGTAAATGTTGATTGCAACGCTTCTGTCACGGCGCTCAACGTGTGCCATCTTGCCAAGACAACGTCCGTCAGGTGAAGTAATACCTTCAATTGAGCAGTATGAGCCGTTTACGTTCCACTCTTCATCCATGGAAACATTACCGTTAAAGTCTGCATACTGTGTAGCAACCTGTCCGTTGGCAAAAAGTTTGTCAATCCACTCTTTAGGAGCAACGAAACGTCCTTCACCGTGGGATGCAGGTGTTACATAAGTTGCACCAAGCTCAGCCTTTGCAAGCCAGGGAGACTTATTGGAAACAACCTTTGTATAAACCATCTTGGATATATGTCTGTTGATGGTGTTATATGTTAAAGTAGGTGAATCCTCTTTCTGTCCTACAATCTCACCATAAGGAACAAGTCCCAATTTGATAAGTGCCTGGAATCCGTTACAGATACCAAG
>CAZGSF010000085.1:6409-8640 GCA_964528145.1 uncultured Lachnospiraceae bacterium
GTCTCTTTCGTTAAGAAGCTTCATAACCGCTTCTTTCATCTTAGCATTCTGGAATGCTGTTGCAAAGAATTTTGCACTTCCATCAGGCTCATCACCCGCTGAGAAACCACCGGGGAACATGATAATCTGTGCATCATTAATTGCCTTTTCAAATACATCAACAGATTCTCTGATATCTTCTGCTGTTAAGTTCTTAAATACCTTGGTTACAACCTTAGCACCGGCACGTTCAAATGCTTTTGTACTGTCGTATTCACAGTTTGTTCCGGGGAATACCGGAATGAATACTGTAGGTTTTGCTACTTTATTCCTGCATACATAAATGCTGTCTGCCTTATAGCAGTCAGAAGCAACCTTGTCAGTTCCTTTTTCTGCTTTTGTAGGGAATACCTTCTCAAGTTTTGAGGTCCATGCGTCAAGAGCCTCGTCCATGGAAATCTTAACATCTTTGTATGTGAACGCCGCTTCCTCTGTAACTGTACCGATTAAAGTGTAATCAAGTTCCATTTCAGCCATCATGTCATAAGCATCTGCTGTTACCTCTGCAACAATATTACCGAGACCGTTTACAAAAAGTTCTTCTGCTGCCAGTTCGGAATCAACACTAACACCAAGCTTATTACCGAATGCCATCTTGGAAATCGCTGCCGCAACACCCTTTGAGTCAAGTGCATATGCAGATACAATAGCCTTCTTCTGCATTAATTCAGCAATCTTGTCATAGAGAACCATAACCTTATCATACATAGGAATCTCAAATTCATCTTTTTCAATTTCAAAGCGTACAAGTTTATTGCCTGCTGCCTTTAATTCAGGAGTTACAATGTCACCGTATTTTGCCACATCAACCGCAAAGGAAACAAGTGTGGGAGGTACGTCAATATCATTGAAGGTTCCCGACATACTGTCTTTTCCGCCGATGGAAGGAAGCCCGAATCCAATCTGTGCATCAAAAGCACCGAGAAGTGCTGCAAAAGGCTGGCTCCAACGGGAAGGATCTGTAGTCATACGTCTGAAATACTCCTGGAAGGTGAAACGAATCTTATGATAATCACCACCATTTGCCACAATCTTAGCCATGGATTCCACCACTGCATATACTGCTCCGTGGTAAGGGCTCCATGATGAAAGATAAGGATCAAAACCATAACTCATCATGGTTACGGTATCTGTCTTTCCTTTTAATACAGGAATTTTTGCTACCATTGCCTGGGTTTCGGTCAACTGGTATTTGCCGCCGTAAGGCATTGTTACTGTTGCAGCTCCGATGGATGAGTCGAACATTTCCACAAGACCTTTCTGGGAACATACATTAAGGTCATTAAGAAGTGTGGTCCATGCTTTCTTCACATCCCCTGCTTCTACTGCCGCCTCAACTGCGGAAACTGAATATTTATCAAAATAATTATCCTCTTTAACAGGAATGTCTACTTTAACTTTTGTCTCCTGATGAGCACCGTTTGTATCAAGGAAAGCACGGGAAATATTAACAATTTCCTTGCCTCTCCATTTAAGTACAAGTCTGGGGCTTTCTGTTACTACAGCAACAGGAACAGCCTCTAAGTTCTCCTCCGCCGCATAGCCAAGGAATTTATCAACATCTGTAGGTGCTACAACAACTGCCATACGCTCCTGTGATTCAGAAATAGCAAGTTCTGTACCATCAAGACCTGCATATTTCTTAGGAACTTTATCAAGATCTACGGTAAGACCCGCTGCAAGCTCACCGATTGCAACGGATACACCGCCGGCACCAAAGTCATTACATTTCTTAATAAGACGACTGACTTCTTCTCTACGGAATAATCTCTGAATCTTACGTTCGGTAGGCGCATTACCCTTCTGTACCTCAGCACCACAGGTCTCAATGGAAGCCTCTGTGTGTACCTTTGAAGAACCGGTAGCACCGCCACAACCGTCACGTCCTGTACGTCCACCAAGAAGGATGATAACATCATCGGGATCGGAATTCTCACGAATTACATTCTTTCTGGGAGCCGCACCCATAACAGCACCAATCTCCATACGTTTTGCAACGTAATCGGGATGATAAATCTCTTTTACAAGTCCTGTTGCCAGTCCGATCTGGTTACCGTATGATGAATAACCGTCTGCTGCACCACGAACAAGTTTTTTCTGTGATAATTTACCTTTTAAAGTATCTGCTACAGGAACGGTAGGATCAGCTGCGCCGGTTACACGCATTGCCTGATATACATAGCCACGTCCTG
>CAZGSF010000086.1:0-8375 GCA_964528145.1 uncultured Lachnospiraceae bacterium
AGGAAACAGATATGATGGATAATTTAATGATTGCTCTTCAGATTATGGGCAAAGGTATGCTTGGAATTTTTACTGCAATTGTCATTATTATGATTGCCGTTATGATTATGAGTAAGATGGCAGGCAAAGAGAAAAAGGACGACCAGGAAAATAAATAATTCTTACATAAAACATGAAAGGGGTGGTGCATATGCATCATCCCTTTTGGGTTTGGTGAATAAAATTTAATTATTGTGTTTAATCAAGTGTTGTACTTGATCGGAGCGTGGTAGCAACGGGAAAGGGAGGCGAAGAGGAGCAAAGCTTGGTTGATTTTTGAATGTTTCATATTTGGGGCAGAACAAAAAACCTCGAAAACATTGAGTTTTCGAGGTTTTATTTAGCGTGCGTTAGAAGATTCGAACTCCCGACCTTTTGGTCCGTAGCCAAACGCTCTATCCAGCTGAGCTAAACGCACATTACGTTGAGTTTTACCTGCAACAGTATGTATTTTACATAAGAAACCGGAGGTTGTCAAGGAGTAAATTAAAAAAATATAAAATATTATTTTAACAAATGGAAATAGAAACTGTACTATGCTATAATTAGTGACATATACTTGATAAGGAGGATTTTATTATGGCAGATTTAAAAGGAACTAAGACAGAGAAAAATTTAATGACAGCATTTGCGGGTGAATCAGAAGCACGCAATAAGTATACTTACTTTGCATCAAAGGCAAAAAAGGACGGGTATGTACAGATTGCAAAGATTTTTGAGGAAACAGCCGAGAATGAAAAAGAACATGCAAAAATGTGGTTTAAGCTTTTAAATGGTGGTATCGGAACCACTATGGAGAATTTAAAGGCGGCAGCAGAAGGCGAGAATTACGAGTGGACAGATATGTATGCTACTTTTGCAAAGGAAGCAAGAGAAGAAGGCTTTAATGATATTGCTGATTTGTTTGAAGGTGTAGCAGCAATCGAGAAAGAGCATGAGGAACGTTACCGTAAGCTTCTTTCCAATGTAGAGAACGGACTTGTTTTCTCAAAAGAAGGCGATGTAATCTGGCAGTGTGCTAACTGCGGTCATATCTGTGTTGGTAAGAAAGCACCGGAAGAATGTCCTGTATGTGCACATCCTCAGGGATATTTCCTTGTGAAGGCTGAGAATTATTAATCTTAAATATTGCTATTAAGAATAATACGGAAGGATATGGTTTTTTATCATCATCCTTCCGTAATTTTTTTGAAAACTATATGCATTTGTATGTATTCAGTTCAATTAATTCAAAGTTGTAGTCACCATCAGGATGACTGTCTGGTAATCTGCGTTCAAGCAGGCTTTTTGCACTTCCGTCAGTTACTTTCCACAATAGCGAAGCAGAATCGTTAAGTACATTATCAAGGCTTTTATTGCGTAAATGTTTTGTAAAGGTTCCGGCAGGGATTTCGAATAAAGCAAATTCCGTGTCCCTTAAATTGTTTGCAATAATGTCCGGAGAGAATTTATCTCCCGGTGTTAATCTGAGGCAAAGATATTTCTGCCAGCCGTTATGTTCATGGCGGTACAAAACGCAGGAAGGATTCTCCAGTATTAAGTTACGTTGCCTTGCAAATATAAAAAGTTTTAGTACCAGACCATCATAAGGGGGAAGTAAATCCTCCGATAATGGTAGGGATACCAGATATTCACTTTCCTTAAAGGTTGTGGTCAGGAGTGGTGTTTGTGGCGGAGGTGTTATGTCAACCTCTGGCACAGGTTCCTGTTGACTTTTGATATTACCGCAACGCTCTTTAATTAAATCCAGTGCCAATTGAATACCATGTACTTTTTCTTTGGCAAGCTTTCTTGTATCCGATAATAGTGCATCAAAATCAAAGGTGCCGTTGTTGGCATACGAAGGCAGGGTTTTTAAGGGTATTCCCAGCTTAAGACATAAACTAACCGCATCCAATATAGGTAATTGCTCTTTTTTGTAGTATCTGTAATTTGTCTTTGGGTTGATGTAGGCCGGAGGAAAAATTCCGATTTCATCATAATACCGTAAGGCCTTTATGCTGATGTTTTTTAACTTTGCAACCTTACCGATAGAAAGATATTCAGTATCCATTAAAACCTCCTTACAACATAGCAGGCAGGCCGGTTTGTATAAACTCTGACCCTTGAGGATAGTTATAAAAATAGTATAAAACTTATTGGTAAAAGTGACAAGAAATATTATAAATTTATTAAAAATATTCCAATTAATTGAAAGATTGACAGGACAGTAGTAAGATGAAAGACAGAAAGTGGGGACGTCAGAAATGAAAATTTCAAAAAAACCGAAAAATCTCGTATTAAAGTTTGTTTTCAGCAGGACAATGCTTGTTGTTGTTCTTATACTGATTCAGATATATCTGCTTGCGGCAATTATGCTCAGATTCTGGGAATACAGTACGTATGCCATGATTTTGCTGAATGTGGCGGCAACCGTATGCCTTGTTTATCTTATAAACAAGGATGATTTGGTGGAATTTAAGCTTGCCTGGGCCATTCCAATATGCGCACTACCTGTTTTTGGCGTGGGTTTGTTTTGGTTTGTGGACAGGAATTTCGGAAGCAGGGAAGTAAAGCGCCAGATTAAAAAGAGAATGGAAGAGTCAGCAGAATGCTTACATACGGATGAGGTTACAATAAAAGCATTACAAAGTGTTCCGGGGCGTGACAGAGCGTTGTTTTCCTATATGGAGACAATGGGTAATCACCCTGTTTATGTGGGAGGATATGCAGAGTATTTTCCATGGGGAGAGAATAAGTGGCAGGATTTGTTGAATGAACTTGAGAATGCCAAAGAATTTATTTTTATGGAATACTTTATAATTGAACGTGGGGAAATGTGGGATGCAGTGCTTGATGTCTTAAGGCGTAAGGCGGCAGAAGGCGTGGAGGTTCGTGTTCTGTATGACGGAATGTGTTCTATTTTTAGCCTGCCTTACAATTATCCCAAAACCTTACGTAGGTATGGAATTAAGGCTCAAATGTTTGCACCCATACAGCCTCTTTTATCGACTCATCAGAATCATCGTGACCACAGAAAAATATTGGTTATTGATGGACGTGTTGCCTATAACGGCGGTATAAATCTTGCAGATGAATATATCGGCAGGAAAATAAGATTTGGCACATGGAAGGATACTGCAGTTAGAATTGAAGGTAGGGCGGTTGACAGCTTTACACTGATGTTTTTGCAGATGTGGAATGTAGGGAAGCTTGGCAAGGTAAATGAATATGGCAACTATCTTAACCGGTGTCTGACAGAGACAGATTTTACAAACGGTTTTGTGATTCCTTATGCGGACGGGCCTTACAGGAAGGAAAATTTTGCGGAAAAGGTTTATATTGACATACTTGCCACTGCGGAAAAGTATGTACACATAATGACACCGTACTTTATTGTGGATAATGAAATGCTTAGTGCCTTGAAATATGCGGCAACCCGTGGTGTTGATGTGAAGATTATTTTGCCACATATTCCGGATAAAAAGATTGCGTATGCTGTCGCACGTACATATTATCCGGCATTACTTGAGTATGGCATTAAGGTTTACGAGTATACGCCCGGATTTGTGCATAGTAAGCTTTTTACTTCCGATGATAAAAAGGCGGTTGTGGGCTCTATAAATCTTGATTACAGAAGCTTGTATCATCATTATGAATGTGCCACATATCTGTATGATAATTCGGTTGTTACAGACATTGAAAAGGATTTTGAATTGACCTTGAAGGAATGCGTACAGGTGGATATGGATTATTACAAAAAGATACCTGCACTATATCGTCTGGTAGGGTGGGTGTTCAAAGGTTTCGGTCCTTTGATGTAAAAATGTTTATAAAAATATTAGAATTGCTTTATTTACTATGTAATGGGCACTATGATAGAATAAATGTCAGAATGAATGGAAAGTATTATATCAGACCGTTACTAAGAGGTGGACATGACAAAACAGGAATTTTTGGAACAGCTACGTAAAGCGTTAGGGAGCAGAGTTAGTGGTTCCGTTGTTAATGAGAATATCAGTTATTATGAAGAATATATTGCAACACAGGTTCGTGCGGGCAAAAGAGAAGAGGATGTAATTAGCGGACTTGGTGATCCAAGACTTCTGGCAAGAAGCATTGCCGATGCAGATAAGCGTGCCGCTGCAGATGATTATGAAAGTGCAGATGAAACCGCTTCCGGGGATGAGTCGATTATGCGCCGGACCTACAATCTGCCGGGATGGCTCATAGTTTGTGGCATTATTCTTATAATAGTGCTTGTGCTTGGAATGGCATTTTCTGTTATCAGGGTACTATTTCCGTTTTTACTGCCTATAGCAGTAGTCGTTTTCTTCTTGAAAATTTTGAATACAAAATAAATTATTATGATAATGCAACAGACCACCGCGGGAAACGGTGGTCTGTTTTTGAGGGGAGTATAAATAATTAATATATAAGGGTCTGTAAATAGGATTTAGAAGGGGTATCTCTATTTACAATTTTATTATAATAAAAAAAATCATAAAAGTCAACAGAAAAATAGTACCAAAGTCCTATTTTTGTCCGCATATTTTTATCAAAGAAAAGACATACTACTTCTGTAACTAATAACAAACAGGAGGAATTTAATATGTCAAACAACGATTATAACGACAATAACAAATTCAATAATAGCACAAAAAACAGCATGAACAACCAGAACAACAAAAATAACAACAAAAATAACAACAAAAACAATTCTCAGAATTGCAAAGACAACCAGAGAAACAACTAATAGAAGTTTCGGTTGTAAGAAACCTTTCAAAACGGGCGTCCATAGGGCGCCTGTTTTGTTTGTTAAAGATAATGTGGTTAATAAATTTTATTGACACGGAGTAATGATAAGTTTTACTATATAGTAGCATGGCTAAATATGGAATTTTTTGAAACAAAGTTTAAGAACGGAGAGTTTATGAGGCGGTTTGAATTGATTGTTCCATGCCATTTCGGAATGGAAGCAGTTTTGAAAAGAGAAATTATAGATTTGGGTTACGATATTACTGAAAGCGCAGATGGAAGAATTACTTTTTACGGTGATGAAGAGGCATTGTGTCGGGCAAATATTTTTCTGCGCAGTGGTGAGCGTGTTCTTATAAAAATAGGCAGTTTTCATGCAGAAACCTTTGAAGAGTTGTTCGAGGGGACCAAGAACCTGACCTGGGAGGATTATATTCCGAAAAACGGTAAATTCTGGGTGGCAAAAGCAGCCAGCGTGAAAAGTAAGTTGTTTAGTCCGTCAGATATACAGTCCATTATGAAAAAAGCAATGGTGGAGAGGTTAAAGAGTGTATACCATGTGGATTGGTTTACAGAGGACGGAGAATCTTATCCTTTAAGAGTTTTTATTATGAAGGACGAGGTTACAATTGGTCTTGATACCACAGGTGAATCCTTACATAAAAGAGGGTACCGTAAACTTACTGCAAAGGCTCCCATTGCCGAAAATCTGGCAGCAGGACTTATTATGCTAACTCCTTGGAATAAAGACAGGATACTTGTGGATCCTTTTTGCGGAAGCGGAACCATTCCTATTGAAGCAGCCATGATGGCAGCAGGAATTGCACCGGGTATGAACCGTTCTTTTCTGGCTGAAAACTGGGGACATATTGTAGATAAAAAATTATGGTATGAATCAGTTGATGAGGCATCGGATTTAATTGACAGAAGCGTTAAACCTGATATCCAGGCATATGATTTGGATGAGAATATGGTTGCGATTGCCAGGGAAAATGCAAAACTTGCAGGCGTGGAGAATATGATACATTTCCAGAAGCGTGATGTAGCAGCGTTAAGCCATCCTAAAAAGTACGGATTTATTATTACCAATCCTCCTTATGGCGAACGTCTGGAGGATAAAGCTAATCTTACTGCGTTATACAAGACAATCGGTGAACGTTACCGGGCACTTGATTCTTGGAGTATGTATTTGATTACTTCCTATGAAAAAGCAGAAGAGGCTTTGGGAAGAAAAGCAGATAAGAACCGTAAAATTTACAATGGAATGATGAAAACTTATTATTATCAGTATTTGGGGCCGAAGCCACCAAAGAAAGGAAAAATGAGTGTCTAATAAATTAAGTATACGGACTCTTTTGTATAGTCTGGTGTTTTGTGTAATAGCCATGACGACAATGCTGTATTACTCAGCAAATAAGATGATTGTTATTGCGGACGCGGGACAGGGGGGAGAAGCCGTTTTCGATGATATGCAACAATTGTCTGCGGATTTTGATGCAGAGGAAAGTTCCATCAGTCTTACAATAATCGAGGATGCAGCAGATAAAGATTATTTATGTATACCCTTGCCGGCAGGTTTTAAGGCTGAACAGGTAAAGATTGAAAATTATTATATTGAGAAAAAATTAAGAATTTTTCTGCGGGATGTACCCGGTAAATTTTATGAAAACAATGGAATTTCAGGAGATGTAAGCGCAGTTAAAGAGGCTTCTTTTGATGCGACAAAGGATGGAGTCTGGTTGCAGTTTGAACTGACAGATATATATGAGGGAACCAGCATCCTTGAAAATGATTGCTTATATGTTGATTTTGTTAATCCAAGGGAACTTTATGAAAAGATAGTAGTGATCGATGCCGGGCATGGCGGAGAAGACGGTGGAGTTAATACCAAATCCATGTCAGAAAAAGAAATTACACTTGATATTGCAAGAAAATTGAAGGATAAATTTGACACTACTGATATAAAAGTTTTTTATACCAGAACTGATGATGCAAATCCGGCGGACGAAGACAGGATTTATCTTGCCAACGCCGTAGATGCGGACATGTTTATAAGTTTGCATGTAGGTTATGATGAAGAGAAACCGGAGGAATATGGAATTAAGGCTTTTTATAATCCTTCATTTTTTATTCCGGGGTTTGGAAGTGTGGAACTGGCTGATTTGATTGAACGCGAAATTGTAACAGGCATTAGCGGACAGGGACTTGGACTTTTTGAGGCAGACGGAGAGTGCTATATTTTACATAATGCCTCGATGCCTGCAATAATTGTGCAGGTGGGATATCTGAGTAATAAACGTGAATCGGCACTTTTATATAAGGATGAATACAGACAATGTATTGCAGACAGTATATATGACGGTGTGATGAAGGCGTTTGAAGAATATTTGTTAAAGTGAGGCGGTTTTTAATGAAAAAGCAGATTGTTTTTGCAACGGGAAATGAAGGCAAAATGAAGGAAATCAGAGCAATCCTTTCTGATTTGGGATGCGAGATTCTTTCTATGAAAGAAGCAGGAATAGATTCAGATATTTTAGAGGACGGAACTACCTTTGAAGAAAATGCTCTTATTAAAGCAAAGGCAGTTGCAAACTATACGGATGCCATTGTTTTGGCGGATGATTCCGGTCTGGAGATAGATTATCTTAATAAGGAACCCGGAATTTATTCGGCAAGATACATGGGTGAAGATACTTCATACAGAATTAAAAATCAGAATCTGATAGACCGTCTTTCAGGAGTTCCGGATGAAAAACGTACAGCGAGGTTTGTGTGTGCCATAGCTGCGGCATTTCCTGATGGTGACTCTAAGGTTACAAGAGGAACCATAGAGGGAAGAATTGGATATGAAGAACGTGGCGAAGGCGGATTTGGATATGACCCTATATTTTATGTGCCTGAGTATGGCAAATCAACGGCGGAGTTAAGTGCTGAAGAAAAAAATGCCATAAGCCACAGAGGTAAAGCGTTACGTTTGATAAAGGATGTAATAAGAGAAAAATTACAGTAGGTTAATGTGATGAAGGTTTTAATTGTAAGTGATACGCATAGAAAGAATGATAATTTTTTCAGGGTGCTTGAGGATGTAGGTCCGATAGATATGCTTATACATTGTGGGGATGCGGCAGGAAGTGAGTATGCAATTTCACAGGCGGCAGGATGTAAAACAGAAATTGTTTTGGGTAATAATGATTTCTTTTCGGAACTTCCTGCCGAGAGTGAATTTAATATAGGGAAATACAAGGTGTGGCTTGTGCACGGTCATAATTATTATGTGTATATGGGTAATGAAATACTGAAGCAGGAAGCAGCCTGCAAGGGTGTGGATATTGTTATGTATGGTCACACGCATAAACCTGTTATAGACACAGAGGATGGGGTTATTGCAATTAATCCGGGAAGTCTGTCTTTTCCACGACAGGATAATAAGCGTCCATCATATATAATAATGGAGCTTGATGAATCGGGAGAAGCTCATTTTACTTTGAATTTTTTGTAATAAAATAAATTTGATAAAAAATTGGTAAAAAAATGTGTTGACAGTGGCGAAAGCGTATTATATAATATGACTTGCGTCACGGTGACGGGGTGTGGCTCAG
>CAZGSF010000087.1:0-8294 GCA_964528145.1 uncultured Lachnospiraceae bacterium
ACTCCATTAGAAGGCGGATATGTTGAATGTACCTTCAAAAATGATGAAAAGGGCGATCCCCTCGTTACCAGCGAAGGTCTTGCAGCGCTTGGTGTTATGAGCACAGAAATGTTCAACAGCATGAAGGAACAGACTTTAAAAATCACCAAAATTGTTGCTGATGATTTAAAAACATTGGGACTTGACCTTTGGGACATCAAGTTCGAGTTCGGTTACAACAATGATGAAGTAATCTTAATTGATGAAATCGCTTCCGGTAACATGCGTGTTTACAAAGACGGCAAAATTGTTGACCCTGTTGAATTGACAAAAATCATTAACAACCGCTAATTATACAACTACTCAAAGGGACTCATCACGAGTCCCTTTTTTGAATATTTTTAAGCCTCTCTGCAAAGAATAGATTTATATAGAAAGAAAACGGAGGCTTATTATGGATAACAAAGATTCTATACACTTACTTAAAGAATGCGATGCCGGAACTAAAATGGCAGTGGCATCATTTGACGAAGTTCTTGACAAAATCAAAGACTGTGAAATGAAAGGCCTTATGACCGAAAGCAGAGAACATCACGAAAAACTTGGTGACGAAATCCATTCTTTACTTCTTGAATACCATAGTGACGAAAAGGAACCGAATCCCATGGCGAAGGGTATGTCCTGGTTAAAAACCAATATGAAACTCACCATGCATGAAAGCGACGCCACAATCGCCGACTTAATAACCGACGGATGTAACATGGGTGTGAAATCCCTTAACAAATATATGAACCAATACCCAACCGCCAACACAAAGGTCAAAAACATCTGCGAACGGCTTATTAAAATTGAAGAAAAACTAGGTGAAGATTTAAGAAAATATCTGTAGGCGTTAAACACGCTTACAGATATTCTTGATAATTTTCTTTATTAAATTAATTACCAGCCAAACAATTACTATTACAACACCAAGTGCAGCTACCGCAACACCAATTATAATAAAGAAAAATTTGTTGGGCTTTTTAAGTAACTCTAAAATGTCCTTACTGTCTTCAACTACTTTTCTGCCTTCTGACATTCCATACCGGACAGGCACATTACTTATGCCATCCCCGTCTGTATCTTCAAAAGACTTCATGTATTCAGCGATGGCAACCCATGCCTTCAACTCTCTTCCGCCCGTAGTGACTATTGCGTCACTATAATCAGTTATTGGCGTTCCATCTGCATTCTTGGGTATAATGGACAACAGTCCGTAGGACATATCCGTAACACTTCCAAGCATCTGAGAAGAATAATAATCAGTAACCACACGATACAGCTTATCATCCTCAATTTCAATCCTTTTTTCCTCATTATTAGTAAGATATACATCCGTAACCTTATTCAAAATCATCCGGTTAGGATTGAATTGCCAATGCATTCCATTTGTATAAAGCCTTGCCGTCGTCATCAAATCAGAAACACTGGCATCTATTTCCGCTACGACCTTAAGTTCTTCACCCGTAAGATAAACGCTAATCAACGGATATCCTGTCAGGTCATCTTTGCCAATCCCCAAAGAAAATGAATTAAAAACATTCTCTACAATAACATCCCCCAATGCATATGTGTCACGTATTGTACCCGAAGGCACCACCGCCACATCCACAGGCGCTTTATCATCAGAAAAGGTCTCCACAGCATATGTATATGCATCTGCCATAATACTACCCAGATTCTGCTCCGTATGATAATCTCCTGCGTCAGCACTTGTGGTAAATTCAATATCATTGGTTGTAAGCACCTGCTTACTTGTATAACCAAACTGTTCAAGATACACTTCGTCCACCATAGCGGTAAATCCTGCGATTTTCGCTTCAGTATCTTCATCAGGCACAATAGAATTATCTATGGGAATAAGTTCATACGAATCCATCTTCCATGTTCCTTCATTTACCTCTGACATGGATAATGAGCCCAGATATTTGCCATACTCTGCTGCCGATACTATATAAGTATCACCATGAACTATCGGTTCATCAAGCTTTGTATGTGTATGTCCGCTTATGATAAGATCAAGTTCCGGAACACTTTTTGCAAGAATTTCATCTTCAGACTTACTTTCATTTTCCCATGTACCGCTATGAGATATGCAAACAAGCATATCTGCCGCATCTGTGGCAACAATTTCATCCACAACCCTTTTCACGGCGTCAACAGGTTCAACAAATTTGATAGGGCAGTTAGGTGCACAGTCAAGGGCATCCTTTCCAAACACACCGATAACGGCTATTCTAACACCACCCTTTTGAATTACGGTATAATCCTTTGCACCATATTGTTCAAAAGCATCTTTTATAAGTGCCTGTTCTTCATTAAGCCCCTCTGCCTCCATGCCTTCCCAGTCTATGTTGCAAACAAGCAATTCCGGAAGTTCCTCGTTACTGTCCACTGCTGCTTTTAACATATTGGCAAGTCCGTCAGCATTATAATCAAACTCATGATTGCCTATGGTTGTCGCTTCAATTCCCAGATGACCCAGCATCCTCAATTCTGAAGCTTCACTCTCAAACAACACCTGTGTAAGCGTTCCCATGGAAAAATCACCTGCATCAAGCAATAACGTATCTGGATTCTGCACACGCTGCTCATCAATCAGGGATTTTATCCTTGCAAAACCACCTACACTTTTGGATTCATTATCCACAATAGTGGTAAATTCACTGATATGGGAATGCACATCATGAAGAAACATTACATCTACACTTTTTTTCGGTTCCGCTGCCGTTACCTTTGTTGAAAACAACAAAAGCATTGTCACCATTATTGCACCTGCAATGTACCCCGAAAATCTTTTTACAATAAATTTATTAATTTTCATTATTCCTATAGATATTCCTTCAAATTATCAGTTTTGCCCTTAATAACTTCTACAGAATCCTTTACTTGCTCAGCAAGCTGTTTGCTGCCCCCCGCAAGATTTCCCATCTCACTTGCACTTGCTGAAACCTCTTCGGTAAGTGCTGATAACTGTATAATATTCTCCACAATTTTATTGTTTGAAACAGTAAGTCCTGAAATCTGACCGTCAATAACCTCAACATCAGCGATTAACTGCGACATGTTTGCATCCAGTTTTTCAAAACTTTCTGCAGCCGCCATAATCATTTCACGCTGCTTCTTTGTTGCCGTTACGGAATTACTTACAGACTCCCTAACCTCAGTTGCGTTGCCACTAAGTTCTTCAATAATTGAAGTAATATCTCCCAGGGAATTTTTGGTCTGCTCCGCCAACTGCCTAATCTGGTCAGCAACCACCGCAAATCCTCTGCCGGCCTCACCTGCCCTTGCACTTTCTATAGAAGCATTAAGTGCCAACAGATTAGTCTGGTTTGAGATACTCAATATGATATTAACAATATCTGACACTTCCCCGACCTTGCCATTAAGCTTGTCCATGGCATCAAATACTGCTGAGTTGGTTTCATCAAGCACACCTGCCTGCTCTGTCAGCTCCTCCATGGTCTGCACATTGGTTCTGATGCTTTCATTGGACTCTTCGGCTATCTTAACCATCTTTTTTGAACGTTCCCCTGCATCTTCAATGGCAGTCTGTATACTCTGAGTCATTATATTCTGCTCTTCAATATTGGTTGCTGTAGTGTTAGCTGCATCCGCAATCTCATCCATACTCTCAGAAACCCTGTCTGTAATATCAACAAGCTGCCCAATAGATTCTGTACTCTTGTCAGCCTCATCTGCAACAGTTTTTGAAATATCCACAATACTGTCAAGCATCAACTGCAGCTTCTCGTTATTTACTTCCACAGCCCCAAGAGCATGGTCACTAAACACCTTAACAATGGAACTTAATTTATTCAACACAAATATAGCGGTCAACACAAACAACAACTTTAACTGGTCATCAACCGTCGCACTTTTGGGATCCATAATCATTCGCCCATACACAATAATCACCGAGATAAGCGAATAAATAATTGAAAAAAACCTGAACAGTTTTGGTATGTAGTACGGAATCTGCAAAGCCAATACCGCAAGCATTCCAAAGAAAATAAAATCCGCATCGGTCTTCAAACCGATAATCAGCACTTCCACGGCAGTTTCTATCAAAACCATGTAGCACAGTATGCGGCCTTCTTTTTGAAGATTGTAAATAACAATATTGGCAATTGCGAAAATAACAATCAGTGCTGTGTTAATATATACATATCCATATGATATATCCTGTGTGGACTGCACCATTACCTTAAGCCACAAATAAAACAAGAACAATACCCATATCACCACAGATACCGGAATGTAGAATTTGTTCATTCTTCTGTTACGTTCACTAACATCGTTGTAAAGAAACTGCTGATTACTTTTTTCTTTCATGATATCCCCCGCAAAAAATTATTATGAATTAAAACATCTTTTTTATTATAACACAAATCCGTCATATGTACAATTCTATCTATTCTTTCAATTACTTTTTCTGCCTTTTTCTGCCACATAATCTGTAATGCCAAGCATTGAATAATACACAACCGCTGTTTTCATCCCAGCCACCCCCTTAATAAACATAGCACCAACATATGAATCGGGTAAAACCCATAACACGAAAACTTGAACCATCTGCCTCCAATGCCTTTTCTTCCCTTATACATCCAAATGGGAATAAGTGCCAAAAGCGCAAGTCCCTGCTGAACTATTTCAAAATTCATACCGGCAAAAGCAACTTCAAAATACAATTCTCCCAGCACCTCCACCTTCAGATAGTACAACAAAATTATCTGACCTGCCAGACACCACCATGAGCGCAAATATAGGAAATGAAAGTCTTCCTTTTACTTATTATAAACAGAATATGCACCTGATTTTCATTAATCCTTGACATAGTTTTAAAAACGATATAGAATTGTAAAGAATACTATTTTATCCAGAGGAGATGTTTATGAAAAAAATTATTCTTGTAGCTGAAACAGGATCAGACATTACTGTAGATATCGCCAAACGCTATGGTATAGAGATTGTTCCCATGCATGTTTCTTTTGATACAGAAACGTTGGATGACGGTTCCTTTCCTGTAGCAAAAATTGTAGAATATTATAAAACAACAGGAAAACTCCCCAAAACAAGCGGAAGTACACCTGAAGATTTTATTGCTATATTCGATAAAATCCATGCCGAATACCCCGATTCTCAAATTCTATATTTGGCATATTCTGCAATAACCACCTGTTCTTATCAAAGTGCCATAATTGCATCCGAGAATCGTGATTACATCACAGCAATTGATACCAAACAGGTTTCTGTGGGACAAGCGAATATCGTTTGTAAAATGGCAGAAATTCTTGAATCAAATCCGGATATGGAGCTTAAAGAAGCAGTTCAAACTGCAAATGAATTAATAGATCGTGCCAATATGTGTTTTACTCCTGATAACTTAGAATTCCTTCGTGCCGGTGGACGTGTAAGCAATGTGGCATTCTTAGGTGCAAGTATTCTGGGTCTTCATCCGTGTATAGAACTTTTAGACGGAAAGTTAATGGCAACAAAAAAATTCCGTGGCAAAATGAAAAAAGTTGCCACACAACTAATCAAAGAATATGCTGAAAACTATAAGCTTGATCGTAATGAAACCTTGTGGATTATCTATACAGTCGGTCTTTCCGAAGAAGTAAAATCTATCATCAAAGAAACCGCCGAAAAGTGTGGCTTCAACAAATTAGAATGGGTACAGGCCCACGGCGTAATTACAACACATGGCGGACCCGCAGCATTTGGTATCGCAGGTTTTTCCCAAAAAGGGTAACAAAGTTCCTACTATTTTAATGCAAAAATGAAGAACACAGCCTTTCATAACAAATTGCCTGAATTACACAAATTATCAATAATTTTTATTGTCAATTTTAGTTATTTATACTATAATTATATACGATAGTAAAAATATTCAGATAGAATGGAGGCATACGAGTGGTAGACTGGAATGATATAAAAAAGGCGTTCGAACGTGATGCCCAAAAAGAGCAAAATGCATTTATGGAAAATGAGCAGCACCTTCTCAAGAGCATTGCCAGCTATGTTGGTTCACAAAAAGGTGGATCTGCTATTCAGGAATACTCTCCCACTGACGTTTTGTTATTTTTGCAAAAACCTATTACCGAGATTAAGGCTTGTCTTGGTGGAGAATGGCTTTCCACAGACGATGAGAAGCTTGAAACACTGGTTTACTCTCTTACCAAAAAAGTACAAAAATCCAGCACGCTCATCCCGTGGTAAATTGTCCTATATACAAACAAATAAAACTGTCCTTTGGCGGAATTTTAACTGCATTCCACCAAAGAACAGTTTTTTATTTATTACGGTTTTTGCCGTTTTTTGACGAGTTTTTGCGGTATTTTACCTACTATTTTGTAGCAACTTTCTCTATTTAACTCCTCTATCTTAATCCTTTGAACTCTCATAGCCAAAACAGAACCACTTTCTGTTTACTCCAAATTGTTAACCTTCACACCCACAACGCCTCCGACAAAACCTTTTGGGTTCTAATATCCTCAATACAAACCATTTTGACCAAAAGCCATGCCCTTTCTTCATCCGTCATTTCTTGAATCCTCTCTGCCGATTGTGAAGTTTGTAAATTATTCATAATGCTGTCCAAACATTCTGCCTTATATCTCGCTAAACTTATAGCTTCCAACCATGCCTGTTTCTTCTTCTGAAGCGAATAAATCAACTGTTCCCTGCCGGTGTTTCCATCAATCACAGTCTTAATTTCATCCAAAGAAAATCCTAATGTCTTAAGTTCCAGTAGCGCATTTAGCTGCTGCACCTGTTCAGCAGAATAATAACGATATCCGTTTTGTGAATCTACTTTTACGGGTTTTATAATCCCTTTCTTTTCATATAATCGTATTGCTTTTCTGGAAATCCCAAAAAAATCTGCTATTTCTCCAATTAACATAAGATTATCTTTCATACTAACCTTCCTGTTCCTAATACAATAGTATATTTTATTCATTAAAAGTATCGTTAACCCTTTTTACACAAATCGAGTTTGCTTTGATGTTATTCACACACATTGTTAACATCAATACAGCAGCCACCAAGGAACCTCTCAGCTGGAACGAAAATGTAAGGTCTGCAAATGACATAGTTCCTTTATAAATACTATTAAATCCCCAAAACATGATTACAAGATATCCGCCAAGGCCAAGCACCTGAAGCACTGCATTGCTAAAGGCATTCCTAATATGCATGTTTACATTAATTTTCATCAATTTACGACTACTCTTTTCACAATCATTCATCATCAGATTACCTGCATCATAAATCAGAATTGTATCCACTTCCGTAATCAATGGTTTGATGGCTGATGTACACTCAGAAAGAGCATTTTGCGAATCTTCTTTCAACTTTGGCAGGCGATTCAACACTATTCTTCGATTTAAGAACAGATGAGGGAGAATAAAGCACCATGTTATCAGAAAGATCTGCACACTGCTTCCACATAACAGAACGGAGGACAATGTTAAATTAACAAGTGAAACAACTGCATGCGGAATATTGAACGTTCCATTCATCAACACAAATGCTCCATGAACATCACTGTTTAATCTTGTAATCCATTCACCGCTAAAAAGCCTTCCCATTTTTCCCAAAGAGGTATTCATCATTTTACGCAACATCATTCTTTGAAGCTTAGCTTCCACTTCCGCTACAAATGCCGCATATATGCTCCATATAGTTCCATTATAAAAAAATAGTCCTCCACAAATCAAGCCATATATGATACACTCTAACAACAGTTTTTCTAAATTTCCTGTTTCAATACAAAAGAAAGTTTTTTTCATTAAACAAGCCATCATCCAAGCCCTTAATGCATCAACAGGAGATCTTAAAATCAACAAAAATATGTATTTACGTAAGGTACCCAATCGCTTGATTAAATTGTACAAATCATTCACGGATGAGCTTTCCCCTTTCCAATCGATAAATATTATAACTACTATCCAACGCTTCCGGATGATGCGTGATATGAATCACAGTCTTATCCTTCATCAGCGTACTAAAAGTTGACAAGACTGCTGCTTCGGTATCTTTGTCCAATGCGGATGTAGGTTCGTCCAGTAATATAACCGGCGCGTCCTTACAAAGTACTCTGGCTATCTGAATTCGTTGTGCCTGCCCACCGGATACTTGTGCACCTCGTTCTCCTACATTTGTATCAAGTCCTTGCGGAAGCACTTCTATCCACTGCGTGAGGCGTACATTCTGACAGGCCTTTTTAATAACTTCTTCCTTTATTTCATGCCCGCAAGTGATATTAT
>CAZGSF010000088.1:0-462 GCA_964528145.1 uncultured Lachnospiraceae bacterium
ACCGTAGAAGTTCATATCAGAACCGGTTGTGACGGACGTCACGCTGAGCAGCAGATTCGTGGTGCTGTAGTTCTTCCTAACGGAACAGGTAAAACTGTTAAAGTTCTTGTTTTCGCTAAGGGTGACAAGGTTAACGAGGCTGAGGCAGCAGGCGCTGATTATGTAGGCGGCGAAGAGCTTATTCCTAAGATTCAGAACGAAGGATGGCTTGATTTCGACGTTGTAGTTGCTACTCCTGATATGATGGGTGTAGTTGGTCGTCTCGGTAAAGTACTTGGTCCTAAAGGTTTAATGCCTAACCCTAAAGCAGGTACTGTAACCATGGATGTTACCAAAGCTGTTAACGATATTAAAGCAGGTAAGATCGAGTACAGACTTGATAAGACCAATATCGTGCATGTTCCTGTAGGAAAAGTTTCTTTCTCTGAGGAAGCTTTACAGGAGAACTATAATGCATTATTA
>CAZGSF010000088.1:472-8195 GCA_964528145.1 uncultured Lachnospiraceae bacterium
AGTATCACTCTTACATCTACAATGGGACCCGGCGTGAAGGTAAGTGTAGCTAAATATTCATAAGTTTTGTGATTTTGAGTATTGTATGTGAAAAGACCTGTCATAAGTGGCAGGTCTTTTATGCATAGAAGCCACGGGTGTAATCCGTGAGAACAAGAAAAATGAGGGAGAAAAGATGAAAAAATTACGTTTAGTAGCTATGATGTTAGCTGCGGTAATGATGTTCAACGAAGCGGGATTCGCTTATGCAACTTCGGAACTTAATAATGTGATTGAAGATGCGGTTGTCGTTGAAGAAGCTGTATCAGATAATGCAGCGGCTGTATCAAATGGTGATGCAACAGTAACAATATCTGATAACGATGTTTATGAAGAGACTGTGGAGAACAATGGTGAGACCACAGAGGTATCAGGGGAAGTGTCTGAAGAAGAATCCGTGCCCGACAGTAATGAGGAAAAAATTATTCGGGAAGATACTGTGTCTGAAAATGATATGCAGATAGAAGAAGGTGAAATCACTGCGGCTGATTTCCCCGGAATGGAGCTTTCTGCTGAGATGATTGCCCAGAAGGCAGAGGTTGCAGCAGTTGTTGCAGAACTTGAAAGTGCTGTACCCGGAGAAGCATATGTGAATAATCTTCTTATTTTCACTGCTGATACCAAGGAAGACGCAGAAAAGATTGCAGCTGCATACAATCAGGAAAACGTACTTTGGCAGGATGGAATTGCCATGATGTATGTTCCTTATGATACTATTGATGTATTAAAACTTGCGGCTGATATGAATAATAATCTTCCTGCGGTTTACCCTAACCTTATTTACAAAGCAGCTAATGTTGGAACTGCTGTTGTTGAAGAAGATGTGACAGAAAAGACAGATAGCTCACCGGAAGCTTTAGCGGGTGGTGTATCATATGCCTCTAATGCAGATTATGCTAAACAGTGGCACCACAGTATGGCTGGTATTACTGACGCGTGGGATGTAAATGTAACCGGTGATGGAGTAAAGGTAGCGGTTATCGACAGTGGTATTGATACTGATCACCCTGATTTAGTAGATAATATCAAAGGGGCTTATTCTACTGTTTATGAAACCAACTGGCTTGGATATCCTGTTGATGAAAACGGTAATATGATCTGGTACGTGGAAGATCTTGATAAGGCAGCATATCTTACTCCGGAAGATGAATATGGACACGGAACCCATGTGGCAGGTATAATTGCTGCGGCAAACAATGATATCGGTGGCGTAGGTGTTGCGCCTGAGGCTGACATTTATTCCATCAGAGCTTTGGATGAAAATGGTAGCGGTACATCATACATGATATGGCTGGCTGTTAAAAAGGCAAGAGAACTTAAAGTTGACGTTATCAACATGAGTCTCGGAACTCTTATTTATGACTATATCGAGGCACCTGAGATTGCAAATGCCATTAAAGATGGTATTGTTGTAGTTGCGGCAGCCGGTAATGAGGGTGGATATTATTCTGAAGAACAAAAGAATTACCCTGCAGGTTTTCCTTCTGTAATTTCTGTAGGTGCCCAGGAAAAAGACGGTGACCTGGCATGGTTCTCTACATGGGGGGACTGGGTAACCATAGCAGCACCCGGTGGAACTTTATATGGCTCGATGGAAGAAGCTTATAATAATAATCTTGTATATGGCTCTGACGATATTTATTCTACATATTTGAACGGAACATATGGATTTATGGCAGGTACATCACAGGCAAGTCCTGTTGTGGCAGGTACCGTTGCACTTATTCTTGATGCAAGAGATAATGAACTTGCAAAAGTAAAAGGCAAAAGTAAAGTAACAAAGATTACCAATATTTTGCTGGATTCAGCAGATGGAGCAAGCTATAGCGCTGATTGGGGATACGTGTATAGCACATTAAATGCCAGTGAGGCAGTATTGTCTGCAAATGTAGGCAAACCGGTATTAACACCCTCTACAGTGATTGATGCAACTAAGGCGAGTCAGCCGACAATTGCATCCGGTAATAGTGAGTATATTACTGTAACGGCGGATAATGAGGATGCAGTTATCCTTGTGACCACAAACGGTAAAAATCCTACGTGGACAACTTACGAATACTATGGATATGGAGAAATTCAGATTCCTGCTGCAAAAACCGGTAATGTGACTGTTAAAGCAACGGTTATGTTTGGTGACAGAAAGCTAACTACTACACAGAAATATAAGATGGTAGCCAAGGCTGAGTCCATATATGCAAAGAATGGTGAAGCGCAGAATATTACCATTGGAAAATCTGTAACAATGGAAGTTGTATTCAATCCTGTATATACCACTGACAAGAAAATGAAGTGGACATCATCTGATACAGTTAAGTTCCCTGTTAATGCCAAGAGTGGTGCGGTTAAATGTACAACAAAGGCACAGGCAGGCGATACTGCAACTATTACAGGTATATTGGAAGCAGATCCTACAAAGACTGTTACAGTTACGGTTACTGCTGTAGCTAAGGGTGTAAGCACGGTTACCCTGGCAAATCCTAAGGACGTATTACAACTTGCAACTTATGAATCAACAAAACATTCCATGAAAGCCTCATATGACCTTGCTAACGATATTACTGCCAACTGTGCGGTTTCTTATACTTCATCTAACAAGAAGGTTGCAACGGTTGATGAAAAAACGGGACTTATTAACGCTGTAGGTAAAGGAAGCTGTAACATCACAGTTAAGGCACTTGACGGAAGCGGTAAAAAGGTTGTTAAGAAGGTTAAAGTAACAGCATTGATGGCAGATCTTAATGTGGGTACAGCATACGGCACTTGGTCATATATGAATGATTATATGGACGAGGCATATGCAGGTCAGG
Source organism: uncultured Lachnospiraceae bacterium (assembly GCA_964528145.1). Lineage (GTDB taxonomy): Bacteria > Bacillota > Clostridia > Lachnospirales > Lachnospiraceae > Acetatifactor. The sequence continues at coordinate 3,319 of CAZGSF010000088.1, forward strand.
TTGCAATTGCAAAGGGATGCAGCATTAAATTTAACACATATGCATATGGATATGCATACGGAGCTGTGTCAAACAAGAAGATTAATTGGACTAGCACCAATCCCAATGTAAAGGTGTCCGGCAGCAAAATTGTGTGCAACAAGAATGCAGCTACCCATGAGAAAGCTACTCTTATCGGTGAAGCGGCAGACGGTTCAGGACTTTATGTAAAATTTGATGTAACTGTTTATGATAAGCCCACCAAATTAGCATGGAAAATATCAGGCAGAGAAAAAACATCTGTTAATGTTACTGTTAAATTAGGCAAGTTCCACGAGTGGGTTGGAAGTCCTTATGTGTTCTATCCGCAAAACGGAGATGTTTATCTTATGTTAAGCCGTACAATGAGCAATACTGATGTATGCTATTTTGATTATGATGCAGAGGGTAATTGGGGACTTGTTGCTACCAAGAAAGGTAAATGTGTTATCACTTATAAAGCACAAGATGGTTCCAATAAGACCTGTAAGTACACAATTACAGTTAAATAGTTGAATATGATTTTGGAAAAAGGATGCTTTTGCATCCTTTTCTTTTTGAATATATTGATTTTATTTTTTTAAAACAGTATGATTAAAGGAAGTGAAGAATTATAAATAAGAGGATTGAATATGAATAGAAAAATGCTGGTGGGAATTATGGTAGTTGTGATATTAGTGATTGTAATAACGGTTTTGGTGCTTGTAGTGATAGGGTCAAATAGAAAAACGAAAATAGAGGTTGCTATTCCCGGTGAAACTATCCGGGAAGAAAAGGAATCCGGTTCATACGGTGAAGACCTTGCGGTTGCCAATCAGATATTATGCAGGGCAAAAAGTGAGAAAAAGGCAAGGGAAATTGCTGAGAAAATAGGCGGACAGCTGGTAAGTTATATGGATGGAGTAGGTCTTATTGTGATTGAAGAAAGTCTGGATGAACTTATGGAACGGTTGGAAGAAGAAGGGCTTGATGACTTGGAACTTTATCCAAACCTGAATTATTCTGCATTTGATATGACAACCGGATTTTGATGATATATGGGAGAAATGTAATGCGTAAGATAACGGCAAGGTATATTGCATGGTTGCTGGCAATATTATTATGTTTTAATAACTTTTACATGGTTAATGCTTCCGGTGTGGGTGAAGTGGATACTGTATCCGGAGGGGATGTTACGGTTTCCGGAGATACCGTATCATGTTCTGATGTGATAGTGTCGGAAAATGTTCCGGCTGATATTCATGAAGAAGATACGGTAAGTGTTTCGGCGGGAAATGTAACAATTGATGAAATGCCGGCGGAAGATGTAACCGGCAATGACAATGAATTTGAAGAGAATCTAAAAACAGATTTGGTTTTATCACGTGAACTGTATGCAGCCAAGCAAGACTTAAGTGTGATAGCGGAGGAAATACAGACTCTTAAGGCCGGCAAAGATTATGTGGAGCATGAAGTGGTGGCTTCTGTGGCAGATATGGCGGAGGCTATGGAAATTGCCGGATGTTATGAGGCGGAGGTTATTGAGTGCTGGGAAGGAATTGCTGTCTTTTCTGTTGAACCGGAAGTGGAAAGTGTTATGGCTGTGGCGGCAAGTTTTGATAACGATTACCCTCCCGTTTATCCTAACTATATTTATAATATTGAATCAGATTCAGGTGTATCTGCTGTTTCTGATGACCCATTTATAGGAAACCAGTGGCATCACCAGAATATAGCTACGGAAAAAGCATGGGATATCACCAAAGGCGCAGGAGTTGTGGTTGCTATTGTTGATACGGGGATTGATACGGACCACCCGGATTTGGTTAATAATATTAAGGGTATGGGTAACAGTATAGACGGAACCGGAACTGTGGAGGATGGAAATGGACACGGAACCCATGTTGCAGGTATTGTAGCTGCCGGTATGAATAACGGAATTGGTGGCGTGGGCGTTGCACCTGAGAGTTCGATTCTTGCGATAAAAGCCATCGATGATAACGGAACCGGTACAACTGCATCTGTTGTAAGGGGAATATATCTGGCACTTGCAAGGGATGCAAAGATTATAAATTTAAGTGTAAGTTCATATGTGTATGATGAACTTAATAAGCTGGCAGTGGAAACCGCTGTAAATGCAGGATGTATTGTTGTGGCGGCGGCAGGCAATGCTTCCACTGAGCAGAAGGTGTATCCGGCAGCATATGAAGAAGTTATAGCGGTGGGAGCTACGGATAGAAACGATGATATGTCATATTTTTCCAATTATGGTGATTGGGTTGAAATTGCAGCACCGGGTAGCAGTATATATTCCACCATACCTGATGGAAAATATGGGTACAAAAGCGGTACCTCGATGTCGGCTCCGATGGTGAGCGGAACCATAGCATTGATTCTTGCGTCAAGACAGGAATTATTGGAAACCAGTAATTCAACCTGTCTTTCTAAGGTAAGGGAAATATTACAAAACACGCGCCGGGAGAAAAGTTATACATATGGCTTGAGGAGTTTGTACGGAGGAGTGTATGCCTTTGGCGCAGTAGCGGGAAATGAAGAAATGCTTGTGGCTGAACTGCCCCAAGTTATACCTTCTGCGTATGTTCCCGGAAAAAGTAATTACATTTACTCGGGAAAAGATAATTGGGTGGAATTGGTTAGTTCCCAGAAGAATGCGGAAATTTATTATACATTGGATGGTAAGACACCTACAAAAAAGACGGGTATATTGTATACAGGTCCCATTGTTTTTGAAAAGAAGGGGAATGTTACCATAAAGGCCATTGCAGTTGTGGGTGAACATACTTCGAAGGTTGTTACAAAGAAATATAAAATGGTGGCACTTACAGAGACTGTAACACCACTGTATGGTGAGGAACAGATTATCCTCAAAGGAAAAAGCATGAAATTGCAGCTGCAGACCACACCGTCCTATGTCTCTAATAAAAGCGTAACATGGCAACTTGTTGAAAGGACAAGCAGTGTACTGTCTTTTGATAAGAAAACGGGAACAATAAAGTGTTCTTCCAAGGCACAGGGTGGTGAGTCTGCTGTCGTTAAGGCTACAGCAAAAGACGGAAGCGGTGCAAGCACCCTCATAAGAGTCAGTGTTTCGGCAGATGCGGCAAAACCGGTGCTTGATACGGAGTCCCTGGTGTTAACATCTATAGAAGATGATACCAATGAACTTCTAAAGGACATGACGAAAACCTATCAGCTTAAGGTAACTGCGGATACAAGACAGAATCAATATACTTTTTCAAGCAGTAATAAGAAAGTGGCGACTGTGGATGAAAAGGGACTTATTACCGCTGTGGGGAAGGGGACTGCCAAAATCAAGGTGGTTCTTCGTGACGGAAGTAACAAATATGCTGTTTGCACGGTGAAAGTAATTACACCGGTTACGACTATAAATACTTTGAAAACGTCCACAGGGTATTACACGGGCGACGGTAACTGGGATATTTTTTACGGTACAGGTTATGTGGGGGATGAAGCTATTCCTATCGGAAAAGGCAGTAAGATTACATTGAAAACATATCTGAACCGGGATTATACATGGCGGAATAAGACATTAAAGGATACAAATAAACCATCCGACAGTAAAATTATTTGGACCAGCGATGATGTTGGAATTATCAAAGTAAAAAACGGGGTAGTCAGTTGTACATCGACGGCGGTTCCCGGTCAGACGGTGACAATAACAGCCACGGCGGCGGACGGATATGGCGCGTCGGTTAGTATTACATTTAAGGTCTGCGACAAAATAAGTAAAATTTATGCCTTTGATGAAGGGAAGAAACGTTCCTCTGGATATACAAAGACCATGGAGGTGGGGGATTACATAGAGGATTACACCCAATTGCTTTATATGGTGTCGAACGGAAGACCTACAACAGAATTTGATGTTATTATATCAAATAAAGACATTGCTACAGTATTTAGGTGTGAACAGACTGTGTCAAACGGAAAGGTTATCAACAAACTGGTTTATGACCAAAAGGGAAAAGCTATACGGGCATTAAAGAAGGGGGCCGGAAAGATTACCTTTAAAGCAAAAGACGGCTCAAACAAAAAAATTGTTATTAAACTTAAAGTAAAGTAAAGAAAATCCTTGACATCCCGTTGTTAATATGTTATTTTACAAAAGGTCGTTACGACCATGCCGAAGACAGTAGGTGCAAAAAGGCTTGTTGAAAGTCTTTGAGCGTAAGTGTATCGCCTACCGAGGAAAAGAGGTTTAATGAATCTTTGAACCTCTCTGTCTTCAGGGAGGTTTTTTTATCGATATGATATAAACTCCTTTCGGCAGCGGGATTATCCCGAGGTAAGTTATAAGCTTACCATAAAATCTATAAGGAGGTACCAAAATGGCAAAAGTTGAACTGAAACAGCCTATCGTAGAAGAGATTTCTGCAAACATTAAAGATGCGCAGTCAGTAGTAGTTGTTGACTATCGTGGACTTACTGTAGAACAGGATACTGAACTTCGTAAAGAACTTCGTAATGCCGGAGTGGTTTACAAAGTTTACAAGAACACTCTTATGAACTTTGCGTTCAAGGGAACTGATTGTGAAGCACTTGCACCTTACCTTGAGGGACCCAGCGCTATTGCAATCTCTACTACAGATGCTACAGCACCTGCAAGAGTACTTGCAAAATTTGCAAAGAATGCAAAAGCACTTGAAATTAAAGGTGGTATTGTAGAAGGCGCTGCTTACGATGCGGCAGGAATTGCAGCAATCGCAAACATCCCTTCAAGAGAAGAACTTATTTCCAAGTTACTTGGAAGTCTCCAGTCTCCTATTACCAACTTTGCTCGCGTTATGAACCAGCTTGCTGAAAAAGGCGGCGCCGGTGAATGCGAAGCACCTGCTAAGGAA
>CAZGSF010000089.1:0-8063 GCA_964528145.1 uncultured Lachnospiraceae bacterium
CCCTGTATCACGATTGCCGGTAGCATTGCTGCTACTAAAAATATTATACCATAAAACGAAACAGAACACAAGTTCAGTTGCTGAAAATTTTATAGAATTTCATACTTGATTTCGTACATATAGTTCGTTACAATCCCCCTCCGAAAGGAGGGAAAACCCTATGAATAACGAACAAGAAATTAAGTTTTATAGTGTTGCAGAGGTAAGTGAGATATTGGGAATTAGCAGTTCAAAGGCGTATGAATGGGTGGTTAGTCCCTATTGTCCGTTCTTGGTAATGCGTATAGGTAGACGGGTTATCATACCGGCAAATAATTTTAATGCGTGGTATGGGAGTTTGATGGAAAGTAAATCCGAAGGAAATTAAATAAGAACAAGTTGTTAATATCATTTGAAGAAATACTACCAATAGTAAAATACTACCGAGTAAGGTGTTTTAATTTATGGGATGGCTTAAAATAGAATATGAAATAAAAATTTATGAGGATATTTTATGGATTATAGATATGGAAAAATAGCACAGCAAATTATTGAATTGCAAAATGAAGATGGCACATGGGGAAGTCAGTTTCATTCTTTGGCTATACCAAATAACAAAAAAGCATTAACAACTGAACAAGCTTTACGACGTTTGAAGAGTTTAGGGTTTTCTATGCAGGATGAACCTATTCAGAAGGCTGTTGACTGTATGCAGGCATATTTGTGCGGAGAAAGAAGAATTGATAATTATTGGGAAAAAACGCATGATTGGGAATTGTTTACCAAGTTAATGTTATCAACTTGGATAAAAGTATTTGAGCCGAAAAACAAAATGGCGTTGGATTTTGCCAAGCGATGGGCTAATGTGATTGAAGAAACATTTTTAAACGGAGCATATAATGCGGAAGTATATCAAAATGCATATTGCATAGAGTTTGGCAAAAAGCCACGCGGTGCCAGAGAAATTGATTTTGTTACATTTTATCATATGAATTTGTTGCAAGGGGTTTTAACGAAAGAAACAGAAAGTAGGATGTTAGATTACATAATAAATTATGATAAGGGTATCTATTATGTCTATGGCAAAAGAATAAAAGACTTGCCTAAAGTATTTCCTTCTTTGGAAACAAGTCGCTATTTGGCTGCTGTGGAAATACTTTCGGAATATGATTTGGCTAGGGAAAAATTGGGTTTTGTTGTAAACTGGGCGGAAGAAAATAAAGATGCGTTTGGACAGTGGGATTTAGGTGCAAATGTTAAAGATAATATCTATTTTCCACTTTCAGATTCATGGAGAAACGTAGAATTCAGAAAAGCAGATTGCACAGAGAAAATCCAAACAATTATAAAGAAGTTAAGTGCTGACAAACTTTAATTTCATGGAGGTATACAATGGAGAAAATTTTTTCTAAATGCGGCATGCGATGTGATTTGTGTTTAATTTATCGACCTAATGTAGAAAAAGAAGATAGACGTACTGAAATTTGTAATGTATGGAAAAAGATTTGGGAAGGTTTTGAACCAGACCCAAATGTAACTATATGTGATGGTTGTTGTTGTGAAAGGAAAGGTGCGGTATTATCTAGCCCGTTATGTGAAACTCGAAAGTGCGTGATAGAAAAGGGGTTGATACATTGTGGGTATTGTGAGCAATATCCATGTAATATTTTCCCGGCAGAGCCAACGCAAGAAGAAACTATTCAAAAAATAGAAGTTGAAAAGCAATGGACTTGGGAAGATGAAAAACTAATGGAAGCATATGCTTGTAAAAAGAATATGGATGAGTTTAGAAGAAATAGACAAAATGAAGTTGATGAAGTTATAGAACCATAATACAAAAAGGAATCCGGCAATATGAAAGAACAATTAAATGTTTTATTACCGAAGGAAGTTTTATTAGTATGGAATGAATTAGCAGATGTAATTTATTCGTTATATGACGTAGACAGATTATGGAATAAGGGATTTGGTGACTGGAAGATTGAATATAAGTATCGTAGAGGAGGGAAAACTCATTGCACCTTTTATGCCAAGGAAGGTGTTGCTAATCTTTTGATAACCTACGGCAAAGTTGAAAGAGAGAAATTTGAAGGGATAAAGGCTTCTGTTTCACAGCGGTTACAGTGGGTAACATTATGAGTGTTATTACCATTTGTATAAGTTTTACGGAATTAGTACATAATGTGGTTTTTATCATTTTGGAAAAGGTACAATAGGGTTTAAGATTATGTCTGTAATGAAAACGAAAATAAAAGAATATCGTGCAAAATATAATATGAAGCAAGATACACTTGCTGAGTTGGTAGGGGCACGGCGAGAAACAATTATTCGTATAGAAAAGGGACAATACAATCCATCCCTTAAACTTGCGATGGATATTGCAAAAGTTTTTGAAACGACCGTGGAAGAATTATTCATATTTGAAGAATAAGATTTGTGAGGATTATTTTGAATTGTGTGTAGAAGTAGGGTGAGTTATAATATAGATAAATTCGAAGCAAAGAAAGGAAATGTATGTCCAATCATCTTATATTCGGTAATTGGATTATACGAGTAAAGAAATGACAGGGAATGAATTAAGAGAAAAAGTAGTAGGAAACATAGGCAAGGTTATTGTAGGTAAGGAAGAGGTTCTGACAAGACTGTTAACCGCACTTTTGGCGGATGGTCATGTACTTTTGGAAGATGTACCCGGAACCGGTAAGACAAAAGTAGCAAAATCTTTGGCAAAATCATTGGATGCAGCATTTTCCAGAATCCAGTTCACACCGGACCTTTTGCCGGGCGATATCACCGGTCTGACCATATATGATCAGAAAAAAGGAGAATTTGTGTTAAGAAAAGGACCTGCATTCACCAATATCCTTCTTGCAGATGAAATTAATCGTGCAACACCAAGAACCCAGGCAGGTTTATTGGAATGTATGGAAGAAAGACAGATTACTATTGATGGCGATACTTATCCTGCGGGTGTTCCATTCTTTGTTATTGCGACACAGAACCCTGTAGAAACTGCCGGTACATTCCCGCTTCCGGAAGCGCAGATGGACCGTTTCATGATGAAGCTTTCAATGGGTCTTCCTACTAAGGAAGAGGAACGCTGTATTATGGAAAGATACATGAAGGATGAACCTTTGGCTGTATTGAAACCTGTTCTGACATTGGACGAATTAAAGGCTGCAAAGGAAGAGATTGAAAATATTTATGTACATAAATGCGTGCTGGAATATATGGTGGATATCGTGGCTGCTACCAGAGAAGGTGAAAATGTTCTCATGGGAGTAAGCCCCAGAGGTACTTTGGCATTCCTTCGCTGCGTGAAGGCTTATGCATATCTTCAGGGAAGAAATTTTGTGACACCCGATGATGTGAAGGCATTGGCAGTACCTGTACTTGCTCACCGCGTTGTTATGGGTTACGGTAAAGCAGGAGCTAATAAGGCATTTGTAGAAAATATCATTCGCACCACCACAGTGCCAACAGAGGAATTTAGTGCATGAAAATCGTAGAAATCGGACTTGTTGTCTTTTTATTGTTTTTGCTACAGCGGAAACTATATATAAAACTGTGGGACAAGAATCTGAACGTTTCCGTTTCTTTTGGACAGACAGGAATCAGCGAAGGCGAAACCGGCGAGGTTATAGAGATTGTAGAAAACCGTAAACGCCTTCCGTTAAATATGTTGAAGGTGAAATTCCAGACAAGCAGTTTTTTGGAGTTTACGGACGATAAAAGTTCTAAAACGACAGATCAGTACTATCGAAATGATATTTTCCAGATCGGCGGTGGAGAGAGAATTACCAGAAAGTTGACTTTCGTCGGAAAAAGAAGAGGATATTATCATATTAAAAATATTGATCTGGTGGGTTCAGACCTGTTTTTAACCACCTGCAACGAGATGGTTAAAAGTATCGGGACCACCTGCTATTTGTATGTATATCCAAAACTTTTTGACTCACGCCAATTTCGAATGTCCTTGCAGAAGCTTAATGGTGAAGTTCTTGTGAAGAGACATTTGCTGGAGGATCCATTTGAATACAGAGGCATCCGTGAGTACCAGCCCTTTGATGATATAAGAAGTGTTAACTGGAAGGCTACTGCGAGAACAGGAGAATTGAAGGTTAATCAGAAGAATTATACTGCTATGCAGACTATCAGAATTTTCTTAAATGTAGAAGATAATGGTATCTTGAAAAAAGAAACGGAAGTGGAATGCTCTATGCAGATAGTTATGGGGTTGGCGGCATTTTTCTTATCCCAGGGTATCAAGGTTGCCTGCTACGCAAACGGCAGGGATGTGATTACCGGAGAAAGCGTAGCCATTGACGGTGGTGCCGGAGCAGGTCAGCAGGATGTAATCGGTAAAGCATTGGCAAGAATCAACACAGAGGTTGAACCTTGGTCTTTTGGTGAATTGTTCGAGGATAGAATCATAAATGATTCCCAGGGAACTATTACATTGTTTGTATCACCTAACGGCTATTCCGATTATTTGGATGTGTTGGAACACTGCGAACAGGAAGGAATCGAGTATACCTGGTTTTATCCTTATGATTCCGCAGATGAACCGAAAGTTCCGGAAAACTTAAGCAAACATGTGCAATATGTATGCTTGAAAAGATAGAAAGTGTGGTTAAGAATGAAACGAAAATGGATTGAAACAGGGCAGAACCTGCTGATTATTTTAATCAATCACCTTCTGCTGGTTTCTTTTAGCGTTACAGTTATAGGGATGTTTATGCCGGATGGACATAAGGTGTGGCTGTGGTCCTCTCTTTTGATTATCCCACTAATATTTTATTGGATGAGAATAAAAATCCGCAATTTTCCTCTGTTTTTTGCGTTGCATTTGTGTGTGCCTGTAGGGATGCTTTTTTTGCCGGTTCATATATTGACTAAGATATTGATGGTGTTTACCGGTGTTGTTTATGTTATTTGGTCCATAAGGATACGAATGAAAGAACGGGGACATGGAGAAGGTGTAGTGGGACCTGTATCGATGATCGGCGCTTTGGGCGTTATGTTGTTGATTGAAACGTCATACAGTCAAAAGGGCTGGGAAGGTATATATATTGCCATGGCGATCATATATGCGGCAGGATATTACATGTATATATTTACCAGCCGGTATTTGAACTTTTTGATTGTAAATGAAAGCAGTGCAGCAAACATACCGGAGGCGGAAATCTTTAACAATGGATTTCGTCAGTCATTTATGTATGTGGCAGGTGTGGTTACATTCCTGGTGTTGACCGCCAATATGGAATGGTTGTCCTACATTCTTTCCCGGATTGGGAAGATTGTGTTGAAACTTTTAGTATACTTGTTTTTCAGGGGTAGAGGTGCACAAGAAGAAATTCCGGTCGAGATGCCTGTAGAGCAGATGGAACAGGGTATGGGAATGCTTCCTCCGGGAAGCGGCCCGGCATTGATTTGGGTCATTTTGGAAAAATTTATTATGATAGGCGTTCCCTTATTTCTGATGGGATTGACCTTGTTCGGTATTGTTAAGGGAGTTCAGTATCTTTGGAAAAGATTTCACAAGACTTCCAAGGAAGATGAGAAAAAGATTAACAGCGAGATCGATATCCGGGAGACCTGCACTATTGAAAAAACCAAAAAAGAAGGAAACAATTGGTTTTCATTCTTCAACAATCGCGAAAAAATCAGAAAGATTTACCGCAAACAAGTTTTAAAAAATAAAACTGCGATCGTCGGAACCTTGAGTGCAGAAGATTTGGAGTATATGACAGCAAAAGAGTGCTGCGATAAATTTGCCGCAGAACAATTGAAAGAAATGTACGAAAAAGCAAGATACAGTGCGGAAGAGATTACTTCATATGATGTAAGAGCAGCAAAAAGTGGCGGAAGAGTTGAAAGATAAATATATTGTTATTAGGGAATGGAGCGGATAACAGATGTTGTTCAGAGTGATTCGGAATAAGTATCAGTGAAGAAACTGTGAACTTCATTGAATGTTTTTAAATAAAATGTTAATATGTTCTCGAATGAACATATTAACATTTTTTTGTTAGGGGATACTATTTACTATGAAATATTCCATGAAACGTCAATTTGCATGTGTTTTTATAGGATTAATGGCCGGTACGATTTTATTGTGCTGGTTTATTAATAATACTCTTCTTGAGAAATATTATCTTGCTAATAAAAAAGAATCAATTTATAAAGTTTATAATGAACTTCAGGAATCAATCGATTCAGGTAATACCCTTACAAATACTTTTTTAAATGAATTGAATAAGACCTGTGGAAAGTACAATATAAGTGTAATGCTTATGGATAGGGATTCCAGAGTTTCTATTTGCGTTGGTGCAGAGAAAGATGTTATGCAGCAGGCATTGCTTGACAATATTTTTTACAAAGGAAATGGCAGACAGGATTTGGATATGGCAGTAGATGAATCCGGTAATAAGTATATTCTGCAAAATGTTTTGGACCGTAAAAGTGGTGTTAATTACCTCGAAATGTGGGGTGTGTTTGAAAACGGTAGCTTTTTTATGCTTAGAAGTTCTGTTGAAAGCATTAGGGAAAGTGTAGCCATAGCAAACCGTTTTTTGGCATATGTGGGATTTGTTGCAGCTATCGCAAGCGGCATTATTATATGGTATGTTTCTAAAAAGGTTACAGAGCCTATTCTTGAACTTACTGATATTTCCGAGCGAATGATCAATCTGGATTTTGATGCAAAATATATGGGGAAATCAAAAACGGAAGTAGCACTTTTGGGAGATAATATTAATAAACTTTCAGGTGCCCTTGAAAAGACGATTTCTGAATTAAAAACAGCCAATAACGAACTCAAGAAGGATATTGAGAAGAAAAATAAAATTGATGAGATGCGTAAAGAGTTTCTTTCCAATGTGTCCCATGAATTAAAGACCCCCATAGCTTTAATACAAGGATATGCAGAGGGGCTTAAAGAGCAGATTAACGAAGATCCTGAAAGTAGGGAATTCTACTGTGAAGTTATTATGGATGAAGCGTCCAAAATGAACACTATGGTTCAGAAATTGATGACTTTAAATGAATTGGAATTTGGAAATGATAATGTTACCATGGAACGATTTGATATTGTTTCATTAATTTCTAATTATATACAATCGTCAAAAATTCTTACTGAGCAAAATGGTGTCACCGTGCGAATGGCTGAGTATTCTCCAATATATGTGTGGGCAGATGAGTTTAAAACTGAGGAAGTTTTTATGAATTATTTTACCAATGCTTTAAATCATGTGGGCGGAGAGAAGATTATAGAAGTTAAGCTAATGCAAAAGGACAAAAAAGTCCGTGTTTCGGTCGTAAATACCGGAATGCCCATCCCGGAAGAAAGTATTGATCAGATTTGGGACAAGTTCTATAAAGTAGACAAAGCCAGGACCAGGGAGTACGGCGGAAGCGGTGTAGGATTATCTATTGTAAAAGCTATTATGAATTCAATGAATCAGCAGTTTGGTGTTATTAATTATGATAATGGTGTGGAGTTCTGGTTTGAACTTGACATGGTAGAAACCGGAGAGGTAGCAGAATAGATGCAGGAATTTGAAGAAGTTGAATATGAAAAAGTGTTTCTTGTGGGTGTAGATACCGGAGAAGATGATAATTTTGAGCAGTCCATGGAAGAACTGGCAAGCCTTGCAGAAGCTTGTTTTATGATTCCTGTGGGATGTATCATTCAGTCTTTGCCCACTGTCAATAAAGCATTATGTTTGGGAAGCGGTAAAGTTATAGAAGTGAAAGAGGCGGCAAATGATGCGGATGCAGAAATTGTTATATTTGATAATGCCCTGTCCCCCATTCAGATGCGTAACTTACAGAAAGAACTGGAACTGCCTGTTATGGATAGAACGGGGCTTATTCTGGATATTTTTTCGTATAGAGCCAAGACAAAGGAAGCAAAGCTCCAAGTGGAAACTGCAAAATTAAAATACATGCTGCCGAGGCTTGTGGGAATGCATGAGGCATTAAGCCGTCAGGGTGGAGCAAGCGGAAGCATGAGTAACAAAGGTGCCGGCGAGAAAAAACTGGAACTTGACAGAAGACATATTGAACACCGCCTCACATTT
>CAZGSF010000090.1:0-8029 GCA_964528145.1 uncultured Lachnospiraceae bacterium
TTAATTATTTTGATTTTCTTTACGGAAATGGTATATGTTCCGCTTAAAAAAATAACCTTTGCAACGGAGCAGTACGCAACAGGTAATTACCACTATGAATTCCAGGTAGACAGTGAAGACGAAATGGGTTATCTTGCAGCCTGCCTTTCTTATATGGCAGGTGAAATCGCCCGTGTGGAGGATGATCAGAAAAAATTTGTGGCAAATGTATCCCACGATTTCCGCTCTCCCCTTACCTCAATCAAAGGCTATCTGGAAGCAATGCTTGACGGTACAATCCCACCGGAAATGCACGAAAAATATCTGGGCATAGTACTAAACGAAACAGATCGCCTTACCAAGCTTACCAACAGCCTTTTGACACTTAATAACCTTAACACAAAAGGTATGTTACTTGAAAAAACAGATTTTGACATAAACAGCACTATCCGTAATGTTGCTGCAAGCTTCGAAGGCACCTGCAAGGCAAAGAAAATAGCTATAGAGCTCATTCTTACGGGAACAATACTCTATGTAAATGCAGATATGTACAAAATCCAGCAGGTACTATATAACCTTCTGGATAATGCAATTAAATTTTCTCATCATGATTCAGTCATCAAAATTGAAACCTCCGAAAAGAAAAGCAAAGTATTTGTTTCCGTAAAAGACAGCGGTATCGGAATTCCAAAAGATGACTTAAAAATGATTTTCGACCGTTTCTACAAATCCGATGCCTCCCGCGGCAAGGATAAAAAAGGAACCGGTCTGGGACTCTCCATTACCAAAGAAATTATCCGCTCACATAACGAGAACATTAATGTAATAAGTACTCCGGGGGTTGGCAGCGAATTTATATTTTCCCTGCCGTTATCGGAAAAAAATGAAGATGCGGAGTAAATGTAATTTATAAATTAAGAAGGACAGCCGACTTCTGTATTCATCTGCGACACGCTCTCGCTCTAAAAAAGCGTAGCGGTACTATGGGTGCACAATACACACCCCAAGTACCGACGCTTTTTAAAGGTCTTAGATAAATACAGAAATCGCTGTCCTATTTAATTAATAAATTATTTACTCCGCAGTAGAATATAACATCTTATAACATCGTTGGAGGGTGTGGCGTGCCGGGGTATAGAGTAGCAGCATAATCACAAAGTTCCCTATACAGTGGGTAATGTCCCAGGGGATACCGGCTACCCACCAGGTAGCGGCATGAGCGATTCCGCTCATAATTGTCCCACCTGACCAGCCTATGAAAAAGTATGGTATGGAACATAATGCTCCAAACATCAAACCGAAAATTCCTGAAAACACACTGAAGAACCACACAGAAGTATTTTTCTTGAATATGTGAGTTAGAAATACCAGCAACGGCCATGCGTATAAATACATAATCCACCAAAGATTAAACCCATATACCATCCCCTCAATAAGAATAAATACCGGCACAGTATATGCTACTTTCCTGCCAAAAGTGAGGGTGTAAAGAATCAATAGGAAAGAGGTCAGTTCAATATTTGGCAAAAAGGACAGCGCCATTTTGGCAACCTCAATGGTTGCCACCATTAAGCCTGTCACCGCAATATCCTTTAATGCAATTTTTGCATGAATGTTGAAACTGTTTTTATCCACCGAACCAACCTCTTTACTTTCTTTTCTTTTGAATTATGTCAACCTTTCGCGTCCGCTTTACTAATTATTCCGCGAGCGTATATACTATAGAAAAAGCATCCCCTTCAGTTACAGGCTGTGTATCAATTCCGTAATTGCAATACTCGTCATTTATATAGAAAGACCAGTATGCACCGTCTAAAGCGTAATCCCCACGAATTCCGTTTACGGTATCAACCATTAAACCATACTCAGACTCTGCACCACTAAAAGTAAGACCTTTTGCTTCAGCTTTTTCCATTGCCTGACGAAGAAATTCAGCATCAGTATTAATTTCATAAACTGTGCTTGTCGCAGTGTCATCTACTACTTCAATGGTAATTGTTTTTTCTCCTGCAACTGGTTTTGCGGAAAATTTGCCGTATACTAATGCAAATACTGCTACCAGTACTACTAATGCGCCCACACCAAGGGCAATTTTCAGTGTGTTTTTGTTGTTCTTCTTTGTTGTTTCTGTCATTTTTCCTCCTAAGCGTTCTACGCTTTTAACGGCGAAGAAAAGCCCCCTGACCAAAGTCAGAGGGCAATAGTGAGTAACAATAGAGCCGCCACAAATGGCGACTTATGTACCGAACCAGTTCCTCGTGGTCATTTGTACCTATAACAGGCAGGTCTTCTGACTTAAAGATCATTATCCTTGCCGGCCTTCCCGGATTATCTCCAGTGACACATATAGGCTTGGACTCCCTTCTTACAGCGACGGGCTCGTGCAGGACTCTCACCTGCTTCCCTTTTCACCAAATCAAGCGACTAACTATCTGCTTATTTGACACCTGTTATCCTTTTATTTATTTATTTTTCTTGCACAGTGTAGCACAGTACATTATTTATCGCAAGTGTATTCCAACGGTATTCCATATACTCTTTCGTAAATTTCTTTCCAAATCTGATAGTTTTTATTCATCATCATTTCCGCATTTTCAGCTTTATGTTTATCCTTGTCAGGATAAATAGGTGCTTCTATGTGTATAGTATATGCCTGAACCGGGAATCCGTCCCCATCCATTACGTCTGTGTCCTCCATGGTAATAAAGCAGGGTACTACGGGAACATTATTATTGGCAGCAAATGTAAATGCGCCTTTTTTGAGTGGCTTGGGTTTACGGTAGTTCCACCACATGCTTTGCTCCGGATATATAAGAATCAGATGACCTTTCTGCAAAATCATGTTTACAGCATTCATCATCTTTTTCATAGTGATTCTATTGGAACTTAAAGGCAGTGTGTTACAGTTACGCATTAAGTATCCATAAAATCCCGGAAACGCAGTGTAGTTAGCTTCACTGATTATTCTAAACAACTTACGTCTTCTAAGTTTTGCAGATTCATATGCAAGCTGCATGGCAAAGCTGTCAAAAGCATTGAAATGATTACACGTAAGAATAGCTCCGCTCTTTAAGTTCTTAAGATGTTCCACGCCGATAATTTCTTTTATTACAAATTGCTTTTTGTACATCAGTACGTCCACAAACCAATGGGCAATCTTAAAAGCATATCTCGCGCGAAGCTTGCTATTCATCTTTCTCTTTAAGTAATCTACCTCTGTAGGCATAAGCTCTCTTGCCGGCGGATCTTCTTCCACATCCACATCAAACTTGCCTTCTTTTTCGTATTCTTCAATTCTTTTTAAGATTTCAACACGAGTAATTTTGGGGTTCTCATTATTTCCATACACATTATGGTAATTATTTATATTATTAATTTCAGAAACTGCCAGATCAAGAAGGTTATTTCCACTGAAAGTATCCCTCTTTTCATCTTCTTCCGTATAATTATTTAATATTGAAACCAGTTGGTCATACTTCTCTGTTTTCCTTGCATATTCCCAAAAATAATTACCCATTCTGCACTCTTTGTAATGCCATGGCTTCTGGGCAAGATTATAGTGTACCAGCTTAGATTTCTCCTCTTCAAAAGGAAGTGTTCCGCACATTTGCACATTCCAGCGCGGATCTAGCCATAAAACATTATCCTTACAAAGAACATTTAAGTAATCCTGATCCTGTGCCACCACAAACATATATGTATTGAGCATTTCAACAAATTGCTTTAACATACGCACCTCTCTGAATTGCTCACAATTAATCAGCACAACACCTGCATTAAAATATGCACCTCTTGATAATCCTAATACCTTTTCTACATAATCACCATATATATCCGTCTGAACCACCAGTTGGTCACGAACAGCACCGATATAATTTTTACCCAAAGAATATTGATACAGGTTTGCTATATCTTCACGAATAACCGTGTCACTGTCTACATACAGAACCTTATCATATTTCGGAAACATATCTGCAACGAAAAATCTGTAATATGTTGTTGCAGTATAATAATCTCTGAGAGATATTTTTTTCTTTATTTTTGCTATTTCATTTGTTACGTCTGCAAATTCAATTTTACAATTGGACGTTTCCATCTTTTTAATCAACGCCTGATTATTCAAAGAAATATCCGTATACAGTATATGTATCTTATATTTGTTGTTAGGTGATGCATTTAATATAATGGATTTCAAGGTAACCATCATAAACGGAACATAATTGTCATCTGCCGCTAAAAAAATAGGTATTAACCTGTTTCTTCTATACAAGCTGATTTTCTTTTTCATATTCATACTTTCTCCTCAAGTAAATATATTCAAACAAAACATCATCAAACTGGTCATATCTAAAAATTGAATGTATCTTGCTTACGTTCCACTGCTTAATATTGGCTGTATGTGGATAGGGTAAATAAAACAATCTCTTTGAAAAATGACGCACCACAGTATGCTTATGCAAAAACTTCTGGTCATTAAACTTTTGAGGCAACATCTTTTTTCTGGTGGTGCTTCGGTAGATAGCACTCTGATCCGCAAAAAGGAGTTTTTTGGTCTTTATAAGTTCTCTTGCTTTTCCAAACAAATTTGTTTTCTTACACTCTTTCATATTAAACAAAAGTACGCCGGCGTTAATGTAATTGGGATTAAGCAGATATTTACCATAATGGTCTCTTGCTGCTGCATATTCATAGCCTTCTATGTCAATGTTATAAAGGAGTTCTATCTCTCTGTTAAAAAGAATATCCACATCCAGATATAGTATTTTATCAGGAATCTCAGCAATCATATCTATAAACAGACGAAGTAAAGTATAAGGAGAGCAGTAGCACTGCTCGTTGGGGCAGTTAGCAAATTCTCTCTCATATATACTTGAAACATCTATTTTAATTATTTCATTCTCCGGATTGTAGGATCTTGCAACCTGCTGTAGAAATGTAATTTTCTCGTCTTTGATTGCAATGTACTCCGGCTTGATACGGGACACATCCATAGTCAGAACATATACCTTAAAAGGTTCTTTCCTTTTGGTCCGCTTAAGTATGGACAACATACATGTAAGAATTCCATCAAATACGTTGTCATTTCCCGAAAATAAAATATTCATTGTTAATCCTCTTTTTTGACGTACTGTATCAATTCTACATTACTGTTTTTACAAGCTTCTTTCATGGATGCCAATACTTTAGCATGAAGCATTTGTCTCTGGTCACGGGCAGAAAGACCATGCTCCGGATAAAAAGGTCCGTCCACATAGGTAACTATCTGTGGTGTTTTTCCATGTTTCTTCTTCTGATAAGTATTGGTAAAGCAAAATACCGGAACATCATACTGTGCCGGGTATCTGAACGAGTTGTCTTTAAAATTGCGAATCCCGGTATAATAAGGCCAAATGTGTGCCTCAGGATAAATGGTAATACATTGCTTCTTATGAACAAGCTTCTCTAATGCTACACTAAAATTCTTCATAGCCTTCATATCATCCGGCAAAGGCAACGCTCCTAAACTTGGGGTTATCTTCCCTAACACAGGCATTGATACATTGTTTGGATGAACTATTACATACACTCCCGTGGGATGACTAATCATAGTAGGAATCAGTGCATCCGCTATGTCATTGGTATGATTGCCATATAAAAAAAATCCTGTGCCCTTTGCCTCCTTCAAGCATTTCTTATTAACAATTTTATGCCGGAACTTTATTTTTAGAAAAATAAATGCAAAAGGCTTTGCAATTATCTGATACCAAAAAATTCTTCCTACTTTGCGAGCAACTCCACCCTCATAGTCATAGCTTTCATCTATTTTTATAGGAGTAATCTTGGCAGTGGAAAACTCGTCTTCTAACTCATTTGTGTAGTATATTATAGGTTTCTCTTTCGATTTTTTGTTCATGCTCTTCTTCTCCGTATTATTACAACAAAGGATATTATATCATTTTTGAGCTTTTTAGTAAATGAAAAAGCCGGAAAAATGATTCTCCGGTTTTTTCCATTAAACTATGTTATTCACTTTCCTTAAGATAGGAAAATGCTGTTTCCAAGGCATCTCCGGACTCTGTCCGTATATCCGGAATCAACATTCTCTCCTTATTATCAGCATCAGGACGAATAAACTGCTTATGGGAAATCGTACCCCAAACATGGGAATTATCAAGTGTAAAATAAATAATATCACCATAAGCGGAAGGCATATTTGAACTTGGCTCCCCTATGATTGTTCCCAATTCTCCATCACGGACAAAAACAAGAAGCATAGTCGCTGAACTAAAGGTTACCCTGTCACAAAGTACAACAAGTTCTATGCTATCATTTACTTTTCCCGTGTCTCTACCTTCATAGCACACATAGCCACTTTTCCAAATGTATCCGTTCTGCTTGGCGGCTTCCTCAGAATAGCGTGTAAACATATCATACTGCGGTGTTTTCATTCCGAGAGCATTCAGCAGCAGGACACAAGCATCTGAGTTTCCGCCCCCATTGCCGCGGGCATCAATGATAAATTTGGTGGTTCCATTTTTTACCGCATCTTCCATCTGCTCTGCAATAGATTCCAGTTCATCATTAACCTCACAGACATTGAAATCCACCACAAACACATCTTCCTGCATATACCAGCTGTTCAAAGTAACATTTCCGCTATCACTTGACGCTTCTGTCATGTTTGCATACGGATCAATCAAACTGTACTCCTGACTTGAACCATCAGCAAATATAACTACTACTTTATCATCATTAATTTCTGCGCCTACGCTCAATAAAATATTTTCTCCGCCGGCAAAATTTTCATAATTCTGCAGATGGGCGATTTCATTTTCCGCAGGGCGTATTCTGTCAATCTGTGCAAAAATATCTTTTGTATCAATGCCACCTATTGTTTCTATTCTCAAGTTATTCCGAGTGGCAGCTGTCTCATCACCCGGAATAAGATATAATCCATCCTCTTGATATTTCCATGAAATATCAAGAAATTTATCTTCATACCATTTTGCTCCGGTGTGTCCATCTCCAAAAAAACAAAGATACTCGGCAGTCGCAATGCGAAAATCACCTACCGTCATTTCCCCGCCTGTTACATTTATGTATTTTTCTTTTGCAATTTCGTAACCGCTTAAATCCTCTTCCAATAAAAAGAAGGGGTGAATATTTTCCACACTCTCAATCATTTTGTCACGGTCTTCTCTAACCTGCTCTGATGTAAGCAGAGTATCAACAGCTAATTCTTCAGGCAGCTCGGGGTAATTTATATTAAACATAATAGGTGGTTTAAAATTCAGCAATAGGACCGCCAACACAAGCAATGCAAGCAAAATACACGCTAATGGAATTAGTATTTTTTTCTTTTTCATAAGTTTATCTCCCACAAAATACTCTTTTAAACAAATATGCACCAATAAACATATGCATTTAATTCCGAATGCATATATCCGCCATTATCATCAGGATATAAACCAAGAATTTCTGCGTTAAACGCTTTCTGATAAAGCTTTATAGCTTCAACACTTCCTTTTACATAAACTTGCATCATTGACCTTAACATCACACTCTCTCCTTTCAAATTCAAGTCCTACCATTGACTTTGAATATCTCCGCAAATGCTCTCATCCAATAAACTTCTTAATATCTTTTTCTTTGGCTTCCGGATTCAACAATAAAATACGCTCTCTTATTTTCTCATACGCCTCATCCGGAGATACTTCTATCGCCAAATCCTCTCCCCAAAAGTCTTCCACTGTTGTAAAAACAGTACTGTTCCAGCCATAAGGCTCCCCTGTGCGGCTTAACTTTTGTGTTCTTCCACACATTGTAATGAAAAGGTTTTTTTGCAGATTGGTAAGTGCCCTGTCGAATTGTCCGGAAGTATCCTTAGTAATACCACATTCTCTTTTTAAATCATGAAGTGCCATATGTCCATTTTGCTCTATGGCTTCATATATTCTTTTTTCCAGTTGGCCCGCCTTGCCCTCATCATACCACTCATCAAAAGTAAAGCCCTGCCTGCGGACTGCCAGAAAATAAGGATACCACTCCTTTGTAATATATCCGCTTGTCC
>CAZGSF010000091.1:0-8017 GCA_964528145.1 uncultured Lachnospiraceae bacterium
TGCAGCTATAAAGTTTAAAGTTAAAGTAGATGAAAAAGAAGAAGCAGTGCTGGGACTTTTGCCCGGCAATAACTGTGGTGGATGTGGTTTTGCAGGATGTTCAGGATTGGCAGCTGCCATTGCAAAAGGCGAAGCACCCGTAAATGGATGCCCTGTAGGTGGTCAGCCTGTTGCAGATGAGATTGCAAAGGTTATGGGTGTGGAAGCAGAAGCCGGTGTTAAGATGGTTGCTTTTGTTAAATGCCAGGGAGATTGTGATAAAACTACAGTTGATTATGAGTACACAGGTATTGAAGATTGCAGAATGCTTTCTTTTGTTCCAAATGGCGGACCTAAATCTTGTAATTACGGATGTCTGGGATTTGGAAGCTGTGTAACGGTATGTCCTTTTGATGCAATTCATGTTGAAAATGGTGTTGCAGTTGTTGATAAGGATAAATGTAAAGCATGCGGTAAATGTGTGGCAGTATGTCCCAAGAATTTGATTGAGCTTATTCCTTATGACAGCAAATATGCGGTAGCATGCAGTTCTGCCGATAAAGGCCCTGTCACCATGAAGGATTGTACAGTTGGATGTATAGGCTGCAGCCTTTGCGTTAAGGCATGTCCAAGCGAAGCTGTGAAGGTTGAAAACTTCCATGCTAAGATTGACCAGGAAAAATGTGTGGGATGTGGTGCTTGTGAGCAGAAATGTCCTAAGAAAGCAATTGTAAAAATGTAAGAAGTATTTTAATGTATGAATAGGAAAAGTTCTTTGAAGGATAGCTTCAAAGAACTTTTTTTAATATGTCTTATGAATTCCGCCGTCAGAGGTAATGAAAATTGCTTCAATATTATCAAATGAATTGATTAATGAGGCTGCTTTTTCATATCCTAATATCAGGCAGGCTGTGGAGAGGGCGTCTCCGTCCACAGAAGAATCTGAGATAATGGATACACCATATAAATCTGTTTGCACAGGATAGCCGTCAGCAGGATTAAGTATATGATGATATAAGGTATCTTCAACTTTAAAGCAACGTTCATAAACGCCGGACGTGACAACACTGCGGTCGTTTATGCTGACTATGGCTGCTGCGGTGCCAGATTGAGCAAAAGGTTCCTGGATTCCGATTGAAAAAGGGGAGGAGTCCGGTTTGGAACCAATGGCGAGAACATTGCCGCCTAAATTAATAACGGCACTGGTGATGCCTTCCGATACCAGATATTCTTTCAGTTTGTCCGCGATATAACCTTTTGCAATGAAGCCTAAATCAATAACAGCCTCAGGGTCTGACAGGGTAACTACATTTTCTGTTATTTTGATATTTTTATAATTAACGTGAGTAAGAGCTTCTTCTATGGAAGATTGAGAGGGTATGGTATTGGTGTGGAAATCCCAAAGAGAGCTTACGGCACCTATTGTAGGGTCTACTTTTCCCTCTGTCAGTTTTGCATATTCCAATGCTTTGGCTAAAAGCTTTGCGGTTTCAGAATTAACCTCTGTAGGGGCGCCGTCAGCATTGTTAATGCGGTATATATCGGAGCCTTCCAGAGTGCGACTGAAAATTGATTCATAAAAAGATGCCATTTCAAAACAGTTATCAAGAAGTGCCTCATCGGATGAATCATACAAGGTTACGGATATAACCGTGTCAAAATAGAAGCCGGTCTTTGATATTGGAAGATTATTTTTTTCGCATGCGCAAAGAAGCGTAAAAATTGCACTGATGCAACATATAAAAAGTCTTTTTTTCATAAATGCCTCGGTAAAAAAATGTGATTAAGATACATTATAGCATACAGGTAAAGGGTTTACAAACGGTCTCCAGTCAGATAAAATGTAATAAGATTGAGGTGAGATTTGATGAGATTAGATGATGATTTTGATTATGAATATGACTATGAAGAACATCATGGCAGAATGAATTTAGGACTGGGAGTTATTGTGGTATCACTTTTTGTTTTGGCCATACTTGTTTTTGTAGTGCTTTTTAATAAGGATTCAATAAAAAAGAATAGTACACAAAAGCCTCCCGTGGAAGAGACAATGGCAGATGATTCTGCGGAGAAACTTGACGAGTTTGGATATCCCGAGACCTCACAGTTAGTAGGGAATAGTGGTTTGTCACCTGATGATTTGGACTTTTGGGATATGTATAATAAGGACCCGGAAGAGGTGGAACCGGACGCTCCCCATGAGAAAGAAAAGGAAGAAGCAAAAGCGGATGAAATTGAAAATAACGATGATGAGTATGAAGCATCAGCGGACGAGGAAGAAAAGAATCCTCTGGATGATGGCAAGCATACTCTGATTGAATATAGCGACGGTTCGGAGGAATGGGTTGTTATAAGTCCGTATTTACCTAAGAATACATATGATTTTACTAAGCTTGTAAGTAATGAAGATCAGATTAAGTATGTTGAAGATGGTAAAAGTGTATCCTTTATAGGGGTGGATATTTCGAAGTATCAGGGAGATGTGGACTTTTACAGGCTTAAGGATTCGGATATAGATTTTTGTATGCTTCGTGTGGGGGCCAGAGGATACAGCAGTGGTAATATAATGATAGATGAATATTTTGCCGGGAATCTTCAAAAGGCTACAGAGGCAGGACTTGATGTGGGCGTGTATTTTTATTCCCAGGCGGTAACGGAGGCAGAAGCAATAGAGGAGGCTAATGTGGTTATACAAAGTCTTGCAGGAGCTAAACTGCAGTATCCGGTTGCTTTTGATATGGAGTATGTGGAGAATGATACGGCAAGAGTCGAGGCATTATCACGCACTGAGAAAACGGCAATTACAAAAGCCTTTTTGGATACAATACAGGCGGCAGGTTACAGGGCCATGATTTACGGTAATAAGGAGTGGCTGATTAAGAGAATTGATTTGTCCCAGTTAAAGGATTATGAGGTATGGCTTTCACAGCAAAAGGATATACCTGATTATCCATACAAATTTGCAATGTGGCAGTATACCACTTCGGCTCAGATACATGGTATAGACGGATATGCTAACCTGAATATATGTTTCATTGATTATTCGGCTAAATAATAAAGAATACGGCTTGAAAAAGTGTTTAATCCTTTTTCAAACCGTATTTTTTTATTGAATCCGAAACTTCCAGGTCGGAATAAATATCGGCATATATTTTACCGGACAGGTTCTCAATGTAATTTGGTGTGTAATTTTTGTTGACACCATTCTTTTTAAGGATATCAATTGCTTTGTTATAGGCGATGGCAGCTTCGGTAACTGTGGAATATGTTCCTATCACGTAATAACTTCGCACATGAATCCGCGCCTTGAAAAGAATTTTGCCGTTCTTTTCGATTCGGGTGACACCATGATAGGTGTTTAATACTTCAATATTCACATACCGCATATCTGTGGAATCACCGTTAATAAAACGGTAATCACGTCCCTCTACGGCGTAATTTTTAATGCCGTATCGGTTCATAATATTATATTGCATACCGTAGTCGGATACAAAAAAATGACCATTCCGCTGCATGATTTTATGTGATGAATAATAAAATAAATCGTCCAAATCAAATTTAAAAACAAATTCAGGTGACAGATAATATTCAAAAAAATTCTTGCGCATGTAAATGGGGTTTGAAAAATAAATATTGTTATCTCTTAAGTTTACTATTGATACCCATTTTTCGAAAAGCAGAATGCGTTCTTTTTGACTGAAGCTTTCTATATCGTTCTGATTGTCCCGCAAAATTGAGCAAGCCTCGTTGTATGCACTGTTTGCCTGTTCAGGCGTGTCATAGCTTCCAAGACTTATATGTTTGCCGCAATGTGTCAGGGATGCACGGTAATATGGTGTTCCGTCTTTCTTTGTTGCCGGATAAACGCCGGGCAGTTTGGCAGAAGTTGTCATATTTACTCCTAAAAGATAGAAATTTTATAACCTAAGTATAACATTAGCGGTAAAAGAATACAATTTTAGAAATATTTTTTGCGTCTGCTGTATAAAATATTAAGGAAGTATTACAAACCCATGCTATTTGGACAAGATATAGCAGTACTATGTTTATGAAAGGCGTAAAGAAATGTATAAGAAATATATGACCATATTATTGCTGTGTAACGCAGTAATTCTGGTTACTTTTTTTAATGTGAAAGGTATTGGATTAAACAGAGTAATAGCATCTCCGGCTTTCAAATTAACTATTGAGGATTTTGATAAAGAGGAGAGTGTTTATTATAACGGAATGCTGGCAAAGACGGCTTCAGGGCAGAGAATTGTAGATTTGAATCTGCTTGAAAGGGAATTTGTATATGAGGTCAGTGCAAGTGATTATGAAGCACTTTTGCGGATTGTGGAAGCAGAAGCAGGCAGTGAAGATGAAACAGGGAAGCTTCTGGTGGCGAATGTTGTTTTAAACAGGGTGGAAAATGAGAAATTTCCTGACACCATAGAAGAAGTGATTATGCAGCGAGGAAATGGCACCACACAGTTTTCACCGGTGGCAAACGGAAGATTTTACACGGTGGATATATCTGAAGAAACTGTTGATGTGGTAAACAGGGCGTTGTGCGGGGAAGATATTTCCCAGGGGGCTCTATATTTTGCGGCGAGAAAATATGCAGATCCCGGCAGGATGAAATGGTTTGACAATTCCCTGACGTTTTTGTTCGAATATGGAGGTCATGAATTCTTTTCATAAGTAATTAATAGGCAATTTGTGGGAAAATAATTGCGAAAGGGCAAAACTTGTGCTATACTAAATAACCGATAATGTTTGAAACATAAGCGTGGTGCATATGCACCCAATTCATTTGAAAGGAAACGGTTTCCATGGAAGTATTGTATAAGAGCACAAGAAGCGACATTACGCCTGTTAAGGCATCAGAAGCAATTTTAAAAGGATTATCCGAGGATGGCGGTCTGTTTGTACCGGACCATATTCCCGCACTTGATAAAAGCGTTAAAGAATTAGCTGCTATGGGATATAAGGAAGTGGCTTATGAAGTTATGAAGCTGTTCTTAACCGATTTTACAGAGGAAGAGCTTAAGAATTGTATTAATAAGGCATATGATGCAAAGTTTGACACAGAGGTTATAGCACCTCTAGCAGAGGCAGAGGGCGCATATTACCTGGAATTATTCCATGGTGCAACAATTGCGTTTAAGGATATGGCACTTTCTATTTTACCTCACCTTCTTACAACATCAGCTAAGAAGAATCAGGTTAAGAATGAAATCGTAATTCTTACAGCAACCTCAGGAGATACCGGAAAAGCTGCACTTGCAGGTTTTGCAGATGTAGAAGGTACTAAGATTATTGTATTCTATCCTAAGAACGGTGTCAGCCCTATTCAGGAGAAACAGATGGTAACCCAAAAAGGTGCCAATACTCATGTGGTAGGTATTCATGGTAATTTCGATGATGCACAGACCGGAGTTAAGACACTTTTCTCTGACAAGGAGCTTGCAGCACAGATGGAAGCGGCAGGATACCAGTTCTCATCTGCTAACTCCATTAATATCGGACGTCTTGTTCCTCAGATTGTTTATTATGTATATGCATACGCACAGCTTCTTAAAGAAGAGAAGATTGCTGAAGGTGAGCTTATGAACGTGGTAGTTCCCACAGGTAACTTCGGTAATATCTTAGCGGCTTTCTATGCTAAGAACATGGGACTTCCCATCGGCAAACTTATTTGTGCATCCAATGACAATAAAGTATTATATGATTTCTTTGTGACAGGAGAATATGACCGTAATCGTGATTTTGTACTTACAACATCACCTTCCATGGATATTCTTATTTCAAGTAACTTAGAGCGTCTCATTTACCGTATTGCAGGTAATGATTCTGCAAAGAATGCTGAACTGATGGCATCCCTTAATAAAGATGGTAAATACACTATCACAGATACCATGAAGGCTGAGTTAAAAGATTTCTACGGTAATTACGCTACAGAAGCAGAAACAGCAGAAACCATTAAGAAATTATATGAAGACTGCGGTTACGTTATCGATACACATACCGCAGTTGCAGCTAACGTATATGACAAATATGTGAAAGAGACAGGTGATACAACAAAGACTGTTATTGCATCCACAGCAAGTCCTTTCAAATTTACCAGAAGCGTTATGAATGCAATTGATCCTAAGTATGATGTACAGGGTGATTTTGAATTGGTTGATGAACTTTCAAGAATTGCTAACGTAACAGTACCTAATGCAATCGAAGAAATCCGCAGTGCAGAAGTGCTTCATAATACTGTTTGCGGAAAAGATGAGATGAAGAAGATTGTGACAGATTTTCTTGGAATGTAATAGGATGCTATAAGTAATGTTTATATGTGAATGTCTTTGTAATATGTTTAAAGATGTTCAGGATAGTTATTTGTATAAGTAAATAGTTAAGCCTTTTGGCAAAATCTAATCAGCGTATATAAGATAAAAATACGAATCGCCAAGTTCAAAACTCGTGCACAGCACTCAAACATGTTGAACTTGGCGATTATTATCTTATATGCGCTGATTGATTTTTCACAAAAGTACTTAAAAAATTTACTTATACAAATACTATCCTGAACATCAAGTTTTGCAAAGGACAGGATATAAACATTAATTATCACATTCTATTGCTAGCGGTTTGACATATTAATATAATCCTTTTCTGAACCGATAGGTTTGTAGGCGGGACGGATGATTTTACCGTTATTGGCAAGTTCTTCCATACGGTGTGCACTCCAGCCTGAAATACGGGCAATTGCAAAAATAGGAGTGTACAACTCAAGGGGAAGTCCCAACATATGATATACAAATCCTGAGTAGAAGTCTACGTTTATGCTTACGCCTTTATACATCTGGCGTTCAGCCTCGATAACCTTTGGTGCAAGGCGTTCTACCATGGAATATAAGGCAAATTCTTTCTCAAGTCCTTTTTCTTTGGATAAGCTTTCCACAAATGATTTAAGTATTACGGCACGGGGGTCGGATTTGGAATAAATAGCATGACCTACACCGTAAATCAAACCTGCATTGTCAAAAGCCTCTTTATGAAGAAGTTTCTTCAGATATTTGCTTACTTCTTCTTCATCAGTCCAGTCAGAAATCTGTTTCTTCATATCCTCAAACATTTTTACTACCTTTATGTTGGCACCACCATGTCTGGGACCTTTGAGAGAGCCGATAGCGGCTGCGATGGTAGAATAGGTGTCCGTCAAAGATGAGGTTACCACATGGGTTGTAAAGGATGAATTATTACCTCCGCCGTGCTCCATATGAAGAACCAGTGCAATGTCAAGAATCTTGGCTTCCAGTGGAGTATATTTGCTGTCAGGGCGCAGCATATGAAGGATATTCTCCGCTGCGGACAGTTCGGGGCGTGGTGAATGTATAAATAAGCTGTTACCGTCATGGTAGTGGCTATAAGCCTGATAACCATAGATACATAGCTGGGGGAACAGGCTTATTAACTCAAGACACTGTCTGAGGACATTAGGCAGTGAAGTATCGTCTGCCCTGTCATCATAAGAATAAAGTGTGAGCACACTTCTTGCCAGAGTATTCATCATATCACGGCTGGGAGCCTTCATAATAATATCCCGGACAAAACTTGTGGGAAGTGTCTCATATCCTGCAAGCATATTATGGAAATCGGCAAGCTCCTTTGCATCGGGAAGCTTGTTGAAGAGAAGGAGATAGGTAATCTCTTCAAAGCCGAAACGATTATCGCTTGTAAAGCCGTGAACCAAATCTTTAACATTATATCCGCGATAGAAAAGTTCGCCGTGAGTGGGAACTTCAACACCATCAATGATTTCTTTGGCACGGACATCGGAAATATTGGTGAGTCCGGCGAGGACACCTTTGCCGTTTAAATCACGAAGACCACGTTTGACATCGTATTTGGTAAAAAGCTCTGAGTCTATAATACCGGCTTCCTGACTTAAAGATGCGAGTCTTACAATTTCCGGTGTAATGGCTGAATAAATATTGTGATCCATACAAAATCTCGTATAATCCAATTATCAAATATAAGATGATTGGACATACATTTCCTT
>CAZGSF010000092.1:0-7907 GCA_964528145.1 uncultured Lachnospiraceae bacterium
TGTATAATTAACCCAGTCAGTCAAGATACTTGAAGGGACTGAAGGGAGGTCAGGTGTAGATGTCAAACGTAATCGTAAAAGAAAACGAAACTTTAGATAGCGCTTTACGTCGTTTCAAAAGAAGTTGTGCTAAAGCGGGAATTCAGCAGGAAATCCGTAAAAGAGAGCATTACGAGAAACCAAGTGTAAAACGTAAGAAAAAATCTGAAGCAGCTAGAAAACGTAAATATAACTAAACATAAAAAAGTCCCTGGTTTTTATAACCAAGGACTTTTTATGATTTTAGTATTTTGGATTTGCTTTTGTCATAAACATTTAATAAGAAAATATGGAAAAGTGAATATCAATTGAAAAAGAAAATCAAGAAAAAACGCCGGTTATATCAAGCTTTATTTATGGCTGTTGCCATACTTTTATCAAATACCCTTCAGGTCCATGCGGCAGTAGAGGTGGTATCTCCGTCTGCAATTTTGGTAGAAGCGTCAACGGGCTCGATTATTTATGAGAAAAATTCTACAGAGAAGAGAAGTCCTGCAAGTGTTACCAAAGTCATGACTTTGCTCCTTGCGTTTGAAAATATTGATACAGGTAAAATTAAATTAGAGGATACTGTGATTACCAGTGCACATGCTAAATCCATGGGAGGCTCCCAGGTATATTTGGAGGAAGGGGAAACACAGACCTTGGAAACTATGATAAAATGTATTGTAATAGCTTCCGGAAATGATGCCTGTGTTGCAGTTGCCGAGCATATTGCAGGCAGCGAATCGGAATTTGTGGAGATGATGAATCAGAAGGCACAGGAACTTGGAATGAAGGATACTCATTTTGAAGACTGTTGCGGATTGACGGAGTCTGATAATCACTATACATCTGCTAAGGATATTGCAATAATGTCAAGAGAACTTATTACAAAGCATCCGAAGATATTTGATTATTCCACAATTTGGATGGAGGACATTACACATAATACAGGGAGGGGAAGTTCGAATTTTACATTATCAAGTACTAATAAGCTTTTAAAGCAATATCAGTGGGCTACAGGCCTTAAGACCGGTTTTACCAGCAAAGCCATGTACTGTTTGTCGGCAACGGCAAGTAAGGACGGCGTTGATTTGATTGCGGTTGCAATGGGAGCACCGGATTCTAAGACCAGAAATAATGACATTATGACGCTTTTTAATTATGGGTATAGTGTAAGCCGGTTATATAAGGATGAGAATACGGATAAGCTGGCGCCCATTCCGGTAAAAGGCGGCGTGAATGATACTGTAAATGTAGAATATGAAAGCGGATTTGCTTATCTTGATACAAAAGGAAGAAATTTAGATAATGTTGAGAAAATTATCAGTATTCCGGGTGAGGCAGATGCACCGATTGTAAGAGGTAAGCCTGCAGGAGAAGTAATATATAAGCTTGATGGGGAAAAAATTGGAAGTGTACCTATTTTATTTATGGAAGACGTGGAAAAAGCCACATATAGGGATTATTTGAAAAAAGCATTTGGACGTATGTTACTGTGATGTAATATAAGAGGAGAAGGTACTTTTTATGAAATATATTATAGGTTTGATAATATTGTTGGCGATATTTTTCATAATAGTGATGATTATTGATGTGAACAGATTTGTGGTTGTAAGGTATAGTATAAAGTCACCTAAACTGCAAAAAGGATGTCGTCTTGTGGTGCTTTCCGATTTGCATAATAAGCAGTTCGGGGATAAAAACATTAAATTGTATAAAGCTATTGAAGCAGAAAAACCGGACGGTATTTTTATCGCAGGAGATATGATTACTGCCAAAACCGGGCATGACAACAGCGCTACCATGGAATTTATCGGTAAACTGGCTAAGAAGTATCCGCTGTTTTACGGACAGGGTAATCATGAATATCGTATGGAACTCTATCCTGATGTTTATGGGGATATGCTTGACCAATATGAAACAGGACTTGAAAAACACGGTGTCCGTATTATGAAAAACAACCGGAAAACATTTGGCGATTACGGAATTGAAGTGTTTGGATTGTCAATAGACCGCAGCTTTTATAAACGACTTGAAACCTCTTTGATGGAGGAAGGGTATGTGGGAGAATTGCTTGGTTCCCCCAGTGATGATAAGTTTAATATTATGCTGGCACATAATCCGGATTATTACCCCAGGTATGATGCGTGGGGAGCTGATCTGGTGTTATCCGGACATATTCATGGCGGACTTATGTGTCTTCCGTTTTTGGGAGGTGTAATATCACCTACCCTTGAATTGTTTCCTAAGTATGACGGTGGGGTGTTTAAGGGGGAAAATGGTAGTATGATTTTAAGCAGAGGTCTTGGAACACATACATTACCCATAAGAATTTTTAACCCCGGTGAGCTTGTTGTGGTTGATTTGCTTCCTGAATAGAATAATATTAAATGATTGAAGTCCGCCTTGCGCGGACTTCTTTTTGCTGTAATTACAACACAAACACAATATATTGTGTGTGAATATATGTTCTGGTTGAAAATATTGTGTTTATCTAGTAAAATAAAAAAGGATTTTTGGGTAATTTACCAAAATATTGAAGAAGGGGCTTAAAGTTATGTCTTTATCCGTAAAATTAGAAGTGTTTGAAGGACCGCTTGATTTGTTACTTCATTTAATTGATAAAAACAAAATAGATATTTATGATATTCCTATTGTGGAGATTACGGAACAGTATCTGGAGTATATCCGCAGGATGGAAACAGAAGATATGAATATCATGAGTGAATTCTTAGTGATGGCTGCAACGCTTCTTGACATAAAGTGTAAGATGCTTCTTCCTAAGGAAGTTAACGAAGAAGGTGAAGAGGAAGACCCAAGAGCAGAGCTTGTGCAGAAATTGCTTGAGTATAAGCTTTATAAATATATGTCTTTTGAACTTCGTGACAGGCAGGTTGACGCCGAGAAGAATTATTTCAGGGAACAGAATCTGCCCAAAGAGGTTGCGGCATACAGACAGCCCGTTGATTACGAAGAGTTAATTGGGGATATGAACCTTAATAAACTTCATGAAATTTTTAAGAGTATGATGCGTAGACAGGTGGACAAGATTGACCCTATCCGCAGTCAGTATGGCAATATCCAGAAAGACGAAGTGGACATGGATGCAAAAACTGTCTATATTGAAGATTATGTTAAGAATCATAAGACGTTCAGTTTCCGTAAACTGCTGGAAAAACAGCATAGTAAGATGGAGATTATCGTAACCTTCCTTGTTATTCTGGAAATGATGAAAATCGGAAAGATTTGCATAGCGCAGGAAGATATTTTTGCGGATATTTTGATTACATCAAACGAAGCCGCATAATGAAAGGATTTAAATATGGAACGACAAAAGGCAGAGGCTGTCATTGAGGCGATTTTGTTTACCATGGGTGATTCCGTGGAAATCAGCCGCCTGGCAGATGTTATAGAAGAAAATGTTAAAACTACAAAAGAAATTCTTGCCGGAATGCAAAAGCGTTACGAGCAGGAAGACAGAGGTATTTCCATTATGGAACTTGAAGACAGCGTGCAGCTTTGTACAAAGTCGGACATGTACGAATACCTGATAAAAATTGCGAAGGCACCAAGAAAGTTCACGTTGACGGACACCGTACTTGAAACCTTATCGATCATTGCATACAAGCAGCCGGTGACCCGTGTGGAAGTTGAGAGAATCCGCGGCGTAAGCTGCGATCATGCCATTAATAAGCTTCTTGAGTATAATCTGATTACAGAACTTGGAAGGCTTGATGCACCAGGAAGACCTTTACTTTTTGGAACCACCGAACAGTTCCTTAGAAGTTTTGGCGTGAAATCCTTAGAGGAACTGCCTGAAATGAATCCGGTGCAGATTGAGGAATTCAAACAGCAGGCTGAACAGGAAGTGCAGTTACAGTTGAATATTTAATATAGCATATTTTGTTACATACCCCTTGAGACAACCCCAAGGGGATTTTTGTTTCATTATAATATATGTCTTTACATATACATATAAGGAAATCCTTTTGGGGAACGAGATATGGGTGAAGATAGAAAACGGGTTATAAGGATTATATGTGTATTGCTGGCGTTTGCTGTAATGGTAGCGTTGTGTTTCTTGAATACAAATAATAATTATAACGGTAATGGAGAAGGAACTGTCGGTGTGGTTTCCGGCAGTGCCGTGGCGGGAGAAAATAAAGAAAATGAAGGAATAGAGGAACTTCAATTGTACGCTCAGTCTGCGGTCCTTATGGATGCCCGCTCAGGCCGGGTGCTATATTCTAAGAATGCTGATGAAGTAATGGCAATGGCAAGCACCACAAAGATTATGACCTGCATAGTTGCACTTGAAAACGGTAATCTTGAGGATGATGTAACTGTTTCAAAATATGCTGCAGGAATGCCCAAGGTAAAATTATATATTAAAGAGGGTGAACAGTATAAACTCAAGGATTTGTTATATTCCCTGATGCTTGAATCCCATAATGACTCGGCGGTGGCAATTGCCGAGCATATCGGAGGCAGTGTAGAAGGATTTGCCGCAATGATGAATGAAAAAGCAAAAGAACTTGGATGTGAGAGTACATATTTTATTACTCCCAATGGACTTGATTCCACGGATGAGCAGACCGGTGCGTTTCATTCAACAACGGCAACCGAGCTTGCGCGTATTATGGCGTATTGTATTAATGAATCAGAAAAACGGGAGGAATTTCTTGAAATTACCCGTACACCAGCATATTCTTTTACAAACAGTGCAGGGAGAAGTTACTCGCTAAATAACCATAATACATTGCTTACCATGATGGATGGAGCAGTATCAGGTAAAACAGGTTTTACAAATAAGGCAGGGTATTGTTATGTGGGAGCGGTGCAAAAGGATGACCGCCTTTTTATTGTAGCCCTTCTTGCCTGCGGCTGGCCAAACAATAAATCTTATAAATGGAGTGACTGCAAGACTCTTTTCGGATATGGATTTAATACATATAATTATCAGGAAATATATGAAGAACCAAAGTTAAAACCTGTGTATGTTGCCGGTGGTATTCCCGATGACGATAATCCTTACCATAAAGCATATGTTTCACTTTCATTTGAACAAGAGCCGGAACCTGTAAGGGTATTGCTAAGGGATACGGATATGGTGGAAATAAAAAGGCTGATACCAAAGAGTCTTGACGCTCCTGTAAAAGCAGGAGATAGGGTTGGGAGTATCGTATATAGTCTTAATGGCGAAAAAATAAAAGAGGACATTATTGTTGCAGCAAAAGATATAGAAAAACAGACCCGGGAATGGTTTATTAAATACATTTTTAAAAGATTTTTTGTGTAAAATGGTTTTAGAAATATTGCTTGGATTATAATAAATCTTGGGCGTGTCAAAAAAGTGAAAAGAAAATCGAAATTTTACTATGCGATTTTAATTCTTTGTGTTATACTTGTAAAGTATGCAAATTATGGAGATAGTCCAATCTTTTACCAAACTGTCTGGTAGAGAGGGATCTCATAAAATTGTTATTATTATTCAATATAAATGGAGGGCTGAATTAATGAGTACTACTTCACAGGCGAGACAAAGAATTAATTCTTTACTCGATGAAAACAGTTTCGTTGAAATCGGCGCACTTGTTACTGCAAGAGCAACTGACTTCAATCTGAAACAAACTGAAACTCCTGCTGACGGTGTTGTTACCGGCTATGGAGTAATAGGCGGCAATCTCGTGTATGTGTATAGCCAGGATGCTTCCGTAATGGGTGGCTCTGTTGGTGAAATGCATGCAAAGAAAATTGCAAACCTCTATGATCTGGCAATGAAAACAGGTGCACCTGTTATCGGTTTAATCGATTCTGCCGGACTTAGATTACAGGAATCTACCGACGCTTTAAATGCTTTCGGTCAGATTTACTTAAAACAGACCAACGCTTCAGGCGTTATTCCTCAGATTACCGCA
Organism: uncultured Lachnospiraceae bacterium; assembly: GCA_964528145.1. Lineage (GTDB taxonomy): Bacteria > Bacillota > Clostridia > Lachnospirales > Lachnospiraceae > Acetatifactor. Next base: position 5,943 of record CAZGSF010000092.1, read on the forward strand.
GTGTTCGGTAACTGTGGTGGCGGACTTGCTTTAATTCCTACCTTGACTGACTTTACTTTCATGGAAGAGAATAAAGCAAAATTGTTCGTTAATGCTCCTAACGCATTAGACGGCAATGAAGTTTCAAAATGTGATTCTGCTTCTGCAGCATTCCAGAGTGAGCAGAGTGGTATCGTAGATGTTGTTGCTGATGAAGCTTCCATCTTAGCTCAGATTCGTGAGCTTGTTGCTATGCTTCCTTCCAACAACGTAGAAGATGATTCGATCGTAGACTGCACAGATGATTTAAATCGTGCAAGCGCAGAACTGGTTAACTGTGTTGGCGATACAGCTATTGCACTTGCAACCATTTCTGATAACAATGTATTCTTTGAAGTTAAAGGCAACTATGCAAAAGACATGGTTACCGGATTTATTAAATTAGACGGAGTAACCGTTGGTGCTATTGCTAACCGTACTGAAGTTTATAACGCAGACGGCGAAGTTACAGACAAATTTGACGCTGTATTATCCATTAAAGGATGCTACAAAGCAGCAGATTTTGTAAACTTCTGTGATGCATTCGGTATTCCTGTGCTTTCTTTAACTAATGTTAAAGGATATGAAGCTACCATCGGAAGCGAGAAAGGTATCGCAACCGCAGTAGCAAAACTTACATATGCGTTTGCAAATGCAACCGTTCCCAAAGTAAACGTAATTATCGGCAAAGCTTACGGAAGCGCTTATGTTGCCATGAACTCAAAAGCAATCGGTGCTGATATTACCATGGCTTGGCCTAACGCTGAGGTTGGTTGTATGGACGCAACACTGGCTGCTAAGATTATGTATGAGGGTCAGGGTGCAGATGTGATCAATGAGAAAGCAGCTGAGTACGCTAAATTACAGAACAATGTAGTAAGCGCAGCACAGAGAGGATATGTGGACCAGATCGTTGAGCCTGCAGACACAAGAAAGTACGTTATCGGTGCTTTTGAGATGCTGTTCACAAAGAGCGAAGATCGTCCCGCTAAAAAACACGGAACAGTTTAAGAAAGGGTGATACTTAATATGAAAAAATTATTAGCAATGTTATGTATGATTACCTGTATCTTTGGTCTGACAGCGTGTGGAGAAGAAGAAACTTTAACCGAAAGCATGCAGATGAAAGTTGAAATTGCTGAGAGTCTGGCGACACAAATGATTGTTCCGGCTTATGCAAGTTTCATGGTAGAGGGTGAAGCAGAAGTAGTATTGGAAGCTTATACTCAGGATGAACTTTCCTACATCATGGAATCAAACCTTGCAGCAGTAGCACAGAGTTATGGCTTTGATGTAATAGGTTTTGAAGGACAGGGTGTTGTCGGCTCCATTAATTCTTTCTCTTCTGCAGTTGATACAATCGGTAGTGTTGTATCTTACGGAACACCTGAAACAGTGGTAAAAGACGACGAAATTATCGTAACTATTCCTGTTGAAGGTACAAACAAGAATGGTAGCGCTGAGGTTATTTATTCCACAAAGAGATTTCTCTCTGTAGAATCTTGCGGAATCAATGCTGAAATGTCAACCCAGGATATTTTAACAAAAGCAACCTTAAATACATTAATCGGTATGGGTACTGTATTCGTAGTGCTTATTCTGATTATGGCAATCATTTATATGTTTGGAATTATTCCTAAGATTGAGAAAAAGATTGCTGACAAAAAAGCAGGTAAACAGGAAACAGCAAAGGCAGAAACTCCTGCAGCAGCAGCTCCCGTAGCGGCTCCTGTAGCACAGAATCTGACTGATGATTATGAATTGGTAGCTGTAATCGCAGCGGCAATAGCTGCAAGCGAAGGCGCAGCAAGTACGGACGGTTTCGTAGTACGTTCCATCCGTAGAGCGAATAGACGTTAATTATTTTTATGGAGGAAAACAAAATGAAAAATTATACCATTACCGTAAATGGCAACGTATATGATGTAGTAGTAGAAGAAGGCGCAT
>CAZGSF010000093.1:0-7842 GCA_964528145.1 uncultured Lachnospiraceae bacterium
AACCCTACTTTTTCTTCTCTTTTCCACAATACTGCATCATTATTACACACTCAACATGCACCCCCTGGCAGAACTGGTCGCAACCTCTCACCCTTTTCACCTCATATCCACCATCACACAGCACTCTTAAATCCCTCGCCAAAGTTGCCGAGTCGCAACTCACATACACAATCCTCTCCGGCTTCATTAAAAGCATGGTCTCAAGACAAGCGTTGTCACATCCCTTTCTGGGCGGGTCTACCACGATGACATCAGGATTGCGCATAGCAGAATCCGCATCGGATTTCTCATAGAATTCCGGCAACACTTCTTCTGCCTTTCCCACAAAAAATTCTGCATTTTCTATTCCGTTACGTTTTGCATTAGCCTTTGCATCCTCTATTGCCTGTGGGATTATTTCCACACCGTATACCTGCTTTGCCTTCGTCGCCAAAAACAAAGAGATAGTACCGATTCCGCAGTACAAATCCCACACGGTCTGATTACCGTCAAGACCTGCATATTCCAGAGCAAGGCTGTATAGCTTCTCCATCTGGACAGGATTTACCTGATAGAAAGATAGCGGAGAAATTGTGAAATCCAAAGTCTGTCCGGTGGGTTCAAAGCAACCTTCAGACACCTCTTCCTGTATATGAATCCTGTCCCAAATTACCGGACTTCCCCACAGATTTATAATCTCCTTACCCATAATGACATTGGTGTTTTCTCTGTTCAGGCTTACACTGATGCTTGTCATTCCAGCTATCGCCGCCAGGGAAGCTATCAATTTATCCTGCCCCGCAAAATACACCCCGGATTTCCTGAATGAAGAATTAAGTACAAAGCACACCATAATCTCCCCACTGGTAAATCCGGTACGAATAAGCACGTGACGCACCAGACCTTTTCCTGTGGTTTCATCATAAGGCTCCACATGATTATCTTCCATAAACGCCAGAATAGTCTCCAGGATTTCCTGATTATTTTCCACTCCAAGATAACAGTTTGTATTGGGAATAATATTGTGGCTGTGACCTGCATAAAAACCTGCCACGATTTTGCCGTTTTTATCTCTACCGATTGGATACTGGGCCTTATTGCGGTAGCGATATGGCTCGTCCATTCCTACAATTGGCTCCATAACGCTATCAATAAAATCGGCATCAAAACTGCCCAGACGAATAAGATTATTACGGATTTTATTCTGCTTAAATTCAAGCTGCTTCTCATAAGAAAGTGTCTGAAGCTGGCATCCTCCACATGATTTGTGATATGCGCAAACTGGCTCAACGCGAAAAGGAGAAGGTGTAAGTACCTTCTCTAAATGTGCATACGCATAATTCTTTTTACTTTTCATAATCTTGACGCTGACGGTATCACTGATTACCGCATCTTTTACAAACAAGGTGAATCCATCCACCTTACCGATACCTTCCCCGTCATGTCCCATATCTTCTATAGTGACAGTGAGGATATCATTCTTTTTATAAACTTCCGATTTCGCCATAACTTGCTCCTCGTAATCCTACTTCATCCTGGTTTGGCACACATTTGATTCAAACAAACGGTTAAATCCTAACCACCCTGTCTCTGTTGTATTCTCTAAAATTTCGGTAAATGTCTGTAATTTGGCATCCGTATTATCTGCAAAATTAAGAGCTACCGCCTCCATAATTGCAGGCTTTTTGGGAGAACCGAATTCGTATTCACCGTGATGTGATAAGATACAGTGTTTCAACTCTGCCGAAAGCACAGCGGGAAATCCGGGAATTTCACGGATTTTCTCTCCCACCATCTCTACTCCCATTACGATATGCCCAAGGAACTGCCCGTCATCGGTATAATCATTCTGTGGGAACGCTGATAATTCTTTTGTCTTGCCTATATCGTGGCACATAGCTGCTGCCAACAATAAATCTCTGTTTAAGAGTGGATAAACAGAACAATAGTAATCGCACATCTTAGTTACACTTAAAGTATGCTCCAAAAGTCCGCCCACAAAACCGTGATGTACTGTCTTTGCAGCAGAGGAATTCTTGAATGCTTTCACAAACGCTTCATCCTTGATAAACATATTTTCAAGCAGGGTCTTAAGAGAATTATCCTGAATAGTTGCAATAATTTTCTTTAACTCCTCATACATAGGCTCGATGCCTTTTTTACTTACGGGAAGATAATCTGCAGGGTCAAATTCACCCTCCTGGCAGACACGGATACGTTTTACATTTACCTGCAACGCTCCCTGAAAACTGTTTACTTCGCCATACACTTCTATGTACTCCAGCGCATCAAACTCGCTGATTCCTGCGCTGTTTGGCTCCCATACCTTTGCGTCAATGGTGCCTGTTTTATCCTGTAAAATAACATTTTCATAGGGTTTTCCGTTTTTAGTCACTGCGGACTGTTTGTGTTTGCATAAATAAATATCAAACACTCTGTCCCCTTCTCTGTAATCTTTAATATATTTCATTAACTATTCCTCACTTTCCAAAGTTACTTCAAACTGCATTTCTTTATATTCAGCCTGTACCTGCCGCATAATCTTTACCTCAATGGTATCTCCGGGAGCAAGATGCAGGATTGTACTGACATAATCTCCAAAATCCTCAATAACATTTCCATTAATATCTACAATAACATCTCCCCTTTGAATACCTGCCATCATAGCCGGCGAATCCATATAAATCTCTTTAATATATGCACCGAGAGGTACCCCGAATTCTTCATTTGCCTGCTGGGTAACATCCGTACCCACAACTCCCATATAAGCAAGCTCCTCACCGTTACCCATTTTGGTAATTATTTTTTTAAGCTCACTTATTCCATATGCTGTAATAAGATTCTTTAAATCAGAAGTAGTCTTTCCGTTTGTAACAATTCCAAGCACATACCCCTTCAAATCAAAAATTATCCCGTTTGCATTCTGGCTGCCGATTATGTCGGTCTGCAGCAATTTATAATTGGCATCCGCCAAATATATCGTAGATGCAGATGATGTGATTATTCCGTGACCCACAGAACCGCTGGTACCCATGGGGCTTCCCAATACCACAACCGGTGTTCCGGGCAAGTCTTTAATATTTGAAACACCAAGGGTTGCTATCGATATCTCTTTTTCCAGACTGTCGGCAATTTTACTAAGCGAAACAGCAGCCACCGCAATATTCGTATTGCTATCATATCCTTTTAATGTAGCTTCAACTTCCGTTCCGTCAAAAAAAGTTGCTGTGATGGTATCTGCCTTTTCAATGGCAGTCCTGTCCAAAAGAATTAATAATTCCTTTCCGTTATTATAAAACACGACGCCGGTTGCAAAGCCTTCACTTTCATATGCCTCACTGAACCAGTCCACATTTGACACGGCACCGGTTATCGTAACAATGGATTTACTCAATTCGCCGGTGTATGAACTAAGCGACAAATAAATATTACGATAGTCATCCACATCGTGTTCTATTCTGGAAACGATTTTATCAATCTGTTCTTCATTCAGGATGCCTCCCTCCGGGATTACTATTTGGGGCTCATCCTCCACAAGCATATTCTCCGGTAAAATCTCCTCCGTTTCCTCAGGAAGTTCAACTTTGGAAGGCGGTTCCTCGGGATTAAGCCAGTTACTGATAACCGGTCCAAGAATAAAAAATACCAGGCAGGCAACAAGACCGAAAACAGCTGCCATTGAGGCAGTCACCATCGTCCTTCTCAAAAGTTTTTTCTTATTAAGGGGCCTCTCCTTTATTTTCTCTATCATAAAATCAGATTCCTGATTCTGCTCCTGTTTTTGCACGCTGATTCCTCCTTTTCCATGAGGTGTTTTTTAATTTTTCATTCCAATTAAGTATATCCCATGACGAAAGGATTGTAAATATTGGTCTGGTGTTTATTCTATGGTCTGCATCCTGTGCGTCTTACCTTAGAAAAATACATTTTACCTTAATGAAAGAAGGATTAGCATGAAGGTTATTATTCACGATTTGGGCCCCTCCTACGACGGAATCTTAAGATAAAAAATGTGACATTCTCATTATGGTGGCAAAAAAATAAAAAATTAGTACCCTGTCTGCGCTCTACTCTTTTATAACTTTTTATAGAGTTTTCCCTCAAAATATGGTATCATTACAACCAGAAATGAGGACTTATTATGAATGAAAAGGTTTTACGTACACTAGAGTATAACAAGATTATAGATTTACTTACCGATAAAGCCTCCTCCGAGCCCGGAAAGGAGCTTTGCCGTAATTTAAAACCGGGCACTGACCTTGATGAAATCAACCGTGCCCAGTTAGAAACAGCCCACGCGCTTTCAAGACTTTTCAAGAAGGGGAGTACTTCCTTTGGGGGCAATAAAGATTTGGGCTATGCCATACGCTCACTTGAGGTAGGGAGCACTCTTTCCATCTCTGAACTTCTTAAAATTGCGGCCATGCTTGATAACGTAAGCCGTATTAAGACCTATGGAAAAAAAGAAAATGAAGATACACCCGAGGATTCCCTTGATATTTATTTTGAAGGACTTACTCCTTTGACCCAGCTTGCCAACGAGATTCGTCGTTGTATTTTATCGGAAGAGGAAATTGCGGATGACGCAAGTCCCACACTGAAATCAATCCGCCGCAATATGTCTCTTACCAATGATAAGATTCACTCCCAGTTGAATTCAATGGTAAACGGCTCCTATAGGACATATCTCCAGGATGCTGTTATCACCATGCGCGGCAACAGATATTGCATTCCCGTAAAGGCGGAGCACAAGAAAGACGTACCCGGTATGATTCATGACCAATCCTCCACCGGCTCCACTCTTTTTATTGAGCCGGCTGCAATTGTTAATCTTAACAATCAGCTAAAGGAGCTTGCGCTACAGGAAAAGGCTGAAATCGAGGTGATTTTGTCGGATTTAAGTGCCAATGCAGGACTTCACACCGAAGAACTTTTGGAAAACCAGAAGCTTATGACAAAGCTTGATTTTATTTTCGCAAAAGCAGGGCTGGCCATGGACCAGAATGCCACGGCACCTATTTTCAATACGGAACACTATATTCAGATTAGAAAAGGCCGCCACCCTTTACTTGATAAGAAAAAGGTAGTGCCTATAGATATTCATCTGGGCAAGGATTTCGACCTTCTGGTAATTACCGGACCAAACACCGGCGGTAAGACCGTATCCCTAAAAACAGTGGGGCTTTTTACCCTAATGGGACAGGCGGGGCTTCATATCCCGGCCAATGACCGTTCGGAATTGTCAATCTTTTCTGAAGTTTATGCTGACATAGGAGATGAACAAAGTATTGAGCAAAGCCTCTCCACCTTTTCATCACACATGACCAGCATCGTATCAATACTAAAACATGCCGATGCAGATTCCCTTTGCCTTTTTGATGAGCTTGGTGCCGGAACTGACCCTACAGAGGGTGCCGCCCTTGCCATCGCCATCTTAAATCATCTTCATGACAGAGGCATCCGCACCATGGCAACCACTCACTACAGCGAATTAAAGGTATATGCCCTTGGCACTTCCTTTGTGGAAAATGCCTGTTGTGAGTTTGATGTGGCAACCCTTCGTCCCACGTATCGTTTACTTATTGGTATTCCCGGCAAAAGTAATGCCTTTGCAATATCCTCTAAGCTTGGACTTCCGGACGAGATTATAAATGCCGCAAAAGAACAGATTACAGAAGACAAGGAAAGCTTTGAAGACCTTCTTTCCGATTTGGAACACAGCCGCGTTACAATCGAAAAGGAACAGCAGGAAATTGAAAACTATCGTGCCGAAATCGAGAAATTAAAACAAAAACTGGAAGAAAAGCAGGAAAAAATCACCCTGTCGCGTGAAAAAATTCTACGTGAGGCCAACGAAGAAGCCAGACAAATCCTGCAGGATGCCAAGAATTACGCTGACGAAACCATCCGTATTATGCAAAAAAGCGGTGGTTCTCTTTCCATGAAAGAATTAGAGAAAAAGCGTCATGACATCCGTAGTAAAATCGGTGAAAAGAATGACAAGCTGGCACTGAAAAACCAAAAAGATACTGCCACTAAGACAAAATTAGACCCGGCCAAGCTTAAAAAAGGCGACAGTGTGAAAATTGTTTCAATGGGACTTAAAGGTACTGTAAGCACTCTTCCCGATAACAAAGGCAACTTATTCGTACAATGTGGCATTATACGCTCACAGGTTAATGTAAATGATTTGGTTCTTGTGGATGATGCACCAATGAGTTACAAGCCCTCCGGCTTAAATTCAACAGGTTCCGGCAAAATCAAAATGTCCAAATCCTTCTCTGTTTCCACGGAGATTAACCTGCTTGGCAAAACCGTTGATGAAGCAATTGCGGCACTTGATAAATATCTTGACGACGCTTACCTTGCCCACCTGCCCCATGTACGGATTGTACATGGCAAGGGCACCGGCGCATTAAGAAACGCAGTTCAAAACCATTTAAAGAGATGTAAGTACGTTAAATCATACCGCTTAGGCGAATTGGGGGAAGGTGACGCAGGTGTCACTATTGCAGAATTTAAATAATTATTTTTAACATGATAAAAGGAGAATTCTTATGGTAAACAAGCAAAAGATTTTAATTGTGGATGATGACAATAATATCGCAGAGTTGATTTCTTTGTACCTGATTAAAGAATGTTTTGAAACTATGATTGTAAATGACGGTGAATCCGCACTTTCTGCTGTAGATTCTTTCGCGCCCAATCTTATTCTTTTGGATTTAATGCTTCCGGGAATTGATGGATATCAGGTATGCAGAGAAGTCCGCAGCAAATCTACAACTCCCATTATCATGCTGTCTGCCAAGGGCGAGATTTTTGATAAGGTTCTGGGACTGGAGCTTGGTGCAGACGACTATATGGAAAAGCCCTTTGATTCAAAAGAATTGGTTGCCCGCGTAAAAGCCGTTTTAAGAAGATATAAGCCAACCCCGGCAGGCACAACCGCATCCGTTGATAAAAAGGTTGAATATACCGACCTTGTAATAAACCAGACCAATTACTCCGTATACTACAAAGGTCAAAGCATTGACATGCCTCCAAAGGAGCTGGAACTTTTGTACTTCCTTGCTTCTTCACCCAACCATGTTTTCACCCGCGAGCAGCTTCTTGACCAGATTTGGGGCTATGAATACATTGGTGACACTAGAACAGTAGACGTTCACATTAAACGTCTCCGTGAAAAAATTAATGACCATGATGCATGGCGCATTGCCACCATCTGGGGTATCGGATACAAATTTGAGGTGAAATAATTTATGCGCAAAACTCTTTATCTGAAATTTATCCTTGCTTACCTCATCTTTGGCTTCTTTGGGTTCATTGTTGTTGCGACTTTTGTGCCAAGCATGTTTCTTGAGCAGCTAAGAAGGGAAAAAGCAGAGGACTTATATTCAGAAGCAACCCTGATTGCAGACACTTATGCTTCAGGACTCTATACCAACGAAACTTCACTTGATACGGTAAAAAGCCATCTGGATGCCTTAAGCGTTTATCTTGGTGCCAATATCTGGGTTATCAACCCTTCAGGACGTATCGTTTTGGATTCATCATCCCCTCTTGATGTGGAAACAATTTCCATTATTGAAGGGTTTGATCCCACTGATACCGGACGCTCCTACTACACCATCGGAACCTTTTATGATTACTATGACAAACAGATGCTAAGCGTTTATGCTCCGATTACATCTGACTATACCGTAAGAGGATATGTGGTAATTAATTATCCCATGGAAAGCTTACAGTTAACCTGTAATAACTTTCAAACCATTGCTTTTGTTTTTCTGATAATCCTGTTACTGCTTTCGTTAATTATTTTGATTTTCTTTACGGAAATGGTATATGTTCCGCTTAAAAAAATAA
>CAZGSF010000094.1:0-7489 GCA_964528145.1 uncultured Lachnospiraceae bacterium
CTAAAGTCATATCTGTAGCGTCTACTACATACCATTTTCTATCGATTGTAGCTGGGCTAGCCATAAATGTTTTCATTATGTTACCTCCATAAAACTTAAGTCTGGTGACTTTCTAAAGTATCGCTCATTAAGCTTCCTTAAGCGGATGTCCGGGCCGCTCTCCAGAACACTTTCAAAGCAGTTTCTTCTGCGTCATTCTCTTACTTCGTCGGGGCTTTGACGTATGTAAATAAAATGTCGCCACAGTGATATATTATATTATACGTTTCCAGGTGTGTCAACACCTTTTTTTCTTGTTTTTTCCATCAATTTCTTTATATTATCATCTTCGAACTCATACCCTATAAGCGTAAGTCCCTGCGCCGGTGCAGTGGGTCCTGCCGCTTCGCGGTTGCAGGCTGCAATAATTTCAGGAATGTCCCCGGCCTGTTTGCGCCCTAATCCCACATCCAGAAGCGTCCCTGCAATAATGCGTACCATATTATATAGGAAACCATTACCGCAAACTCTTATTATGATATCCTTTTCGCCGGTGACATTTATGCCATGAGGCACATTTTCATATACCTGCAAATCATAGATAGTCCTGACCGTGGTCTCTGTCTGATTGCCAACCGAGCAAAAGCTTTTAAAATCATGCTCACCCAAGAAAAATGCTGCTGCCGCTTTCATTGCCTCCACGTTCGGATTATGGTAGGTGTGGTGTGCATAAAGTCTCTTTGTGGGAACAGGGAATTCCGAGCAGGTGATTCTGTATTCATAAGTTTTTCTGGTAGCTGTCTTTCTCGGGTGAAAATCCGGCTCCACCTCCAGAGATTTTTGAATCCTAATATCCTCAGGCAAGCGTTGATTAAGGGCATATGATATTTTGTCTGCAGGCATTCTGCTTTGTGTATCAAATACCGCCAGATTTCCAAGGGCATGTACCCCTGAATCGGTGCGGCTTGCACCGTTTACCTTTATTTCCTCGCCCAAAAGCGCGGTAAGGCACCTGTTTAATTCGCCTTCTACTGTGATTCCGTTAGGCTGAAGCTGCCATCCATGATAACGTGTACCGTCGTACGCTACCACCATCAGAACTCTTTTTACCATAAATTTATCCTTCCGATTGCAATACCTGCTGCCAGATATAAAGCCAGGCAGCCATACGCCACAAAATCCAACCTGCGATAAAGTAACGGCTTCATCTTAGTGCGATGCTCCCCGCCCCTGTAGCATCTTGCTTCCATTGCCATTGCCAAATCATTGGCACGGCGGAAGGCTGAAATAAACAAAGGTACAAGCAGTGGCACAAGAGCCTTTGCTTTCTTTATAAGATTACCGCTTTCAAAGTCCGCACCTCTGGCAATCTGTGCTTTCATAATTTTATCCGTTTCTTCTAATAATATAGGAATAAAACGAAGTGCAATAGACATCATCATTGCTATTTCATGAACCGGTACCCGTAATTTTTTCAGTGGATTAAGCAGTTTTTCCATGCCGTCTGTAAGATTGTTCGGTGTTGTCGTCAGTGTCATAATTGATGAACCGATAATAAGCATCACAAGGCGTATAGCCATGAAAGAAGCCAGTTTTAAGCCTTCTTTCGTGATTGTCAGTTTCCATACTGACACCAGTGTCGTTCCCGGTGTCAGGAATAAATTAAAAACAACCGTTATCATTAACAGAAGCATTATGGACTTCATGCCCTTCATCATGAATCTAAAGGGTACATTTGACATTCGGACACATACCGTAAGGAATATAGCCGCCACTAAATATCCCAAAATATTTTTCATCAAAAATAAGGATATTATAAAGGCAACCGTACCTACAAGCTTAACCCTGGGGTCTAACTTGTGTATTGTTGATTCCGTCTGATAATATTGTCCCAGTGTAATATCTCTAAGCATAATATATAATCAGCCTTTCTTTTAGCCAACTTTTCCAATCTTCTATAATTATTTTTTCCCCAATGCCCTAAGAATCTCCCCTGAGGCTTCTTTTATGGTTGTAACATCCACGTCTACATCCAGGCCCTTACTCTTTAACTTATGCATAATATAAGTAACTTCCGGTGCTGCAAGACCAATTTCTTCAAGCTCTTTATGGTGTCTGAATACCTCTTTGGGCGTATCATCATACATTATATGTCCCTGATTCATAACAATAATCCTGTCAACATATTCCGCCACGTCTTCCATACTATGGGACACAAGAATTATAGTCATTCCTGTGTTGTCACGCAGGCTCTTTATCTGTTCAAGTATCTCTACACGTCCTTTAGGATCTAAGCCTGCCGTAGGCTCATCCAATATAAGAACCTCCGGTTTCATTGCCAAAACCCCTGCAATGGCCACTCTGCGCTTCTGACCGCCCGATAAATCAAAGGGTGACTGGTAAAAGCACTCATTGGGAATACCTACCATTCTAAGCGCCTCATATGCCCTAAGCTGTACCTCTTTTTCGGAAAGGCCCAGATTTTTAGGTCCAAAGCACACATCCGAAAACACATCCACCTCAAACAGCTGATGCTCCGGATATTGAAATACCAGACCGACCTTGCTTCTAAGTTCCTTTTTATTAAAATCAGAATCTCCTATATCCCTGCCATTATAGTAAATCGAGCCTTCGGTAGGCTTTATCAGTCCATTAAGATGCTGGACCAATGTTGATTTGCCCGAACCGGTATGACCGATTAAGCCTATAAACTGACCATCGGGTATTACAAGACTTATATCATCCAGGGCTTTCACCGCCAGCGTTGTATCCGCGCCATAGGTGTAGGATACATGGTCTAAAATCAGTGACATCTTATTTCCTCTCAATCAATAATAACATCTATAATTTTAATGCTGCCACAAGCTCATCTGCCGTAAGAATACCATTTGGCAGGTTCACTCCGTTTTTTCTTAATTCATGTGCCAGTAAAGTTACCTGGGGAACATCCAGACGCAACTCCTTAAGCTTTTCAACCTGGGAAAAAATCTCCCGGGGAGTTCCCTGCAATGCTATTTTTCCGTTATCCATTACGAAAACTTTGTCAGCATGTATTATCTCTTCCATGTAATGGGTAATCAGTATAACCGTTACGCCTTCTACCTGATTAAGACCTCTTACCGCACGTATGACCTCTTTGCGGCCGTTAGGGTCAAGCATAGCCGTAGGCTCATCCAGTATAATACATTTGGGATGCATTGCCAAAACACCTGCTATTGATACACGCTGCTTCTGTCCGCCCGATAATTTGTTGGGTGAATGCTTGCGATACTTATACATTCCCACTGCTCTAAGGCTTTCTTCCACGCGCTCCCATATCTCCTTTGTGGGCACCCCCATATTCTCAGGTCCAAATCCCACGTCCTCTTCCACAACCTGACCGATAATCTGATTATCAGGGTTCTGGAACACCATTCCTGCTTCCTGTCTTATATTCCACAGTTCCTTAGGATTAGTTGTGTTCTTGCCATCCACCCATACAGTTCCTTCCGTAGGATAAAGTATAGCGTTAAGGTGCTTTGCAAGAGTGGACTTACCTGAACCGTTATGTCCTAAGATTGCCACAAAGCTGCCCTCTGTAATGTCAATATTAACATCATCAACAGCCCGCGTAATTCCTTCCACGTTACCATCTTCGTCACGCCGTATATATTCAAATACAAGTCTTTTTGTATTAATGATTCCCATTTAAATATCCTTCACTGACTAATTGCCTTTTTACTTAATAATACCACGCTAATTATTTTACTAAATGTGTAAAAGAATTACAATACAATAAAGTTGTTTTGTGTGAGTAACTGTGGCATAATATAAGATGCAGGATAACTTGCAAAATAATTAAAGTTCAGAGTTACCTTTATTAAAATACCTGAACTCTTATTTATAAAAATGACATTGGAAATTGTAGGTGTTTTATGGAAAAAGAAAGATTTGTTAAAGGACTTGTGTATATAGCTGTCATAATAATTCTCACCACTACTGCCAGCAGACTCTTCTTTGGTTCAGGGGAAACTTTGCAAGAATACGCCCAAAATAATCCCGAACTGGCATATCCTGCCGTAGAAGAAGACGAAAAAAATGACGATGCATCGTCCGACAATACTGTTGACATTATTGACAATGAAGAAACTGCCACAGAAGGTGAAATTTCCCCTGAACGTGTCACTTATAAGGATAATTTCTACTACGAGCCAATAAACAGCGCAGAAGACATTTCCGTCACTTCAAACGAAGCTTCTGTCAGTTCAAACACTGACACTCTTATCAGCTCCAATGACTTATGTTATGTGCATGTTTTACACTATAATTTTGATGGTGAAGTGACTGACGGCGAACTAATATGTAACAAATTAATTGCTCAGGATCTTGTTGAGATTTTCTATGAGCTGTATATATCCGGGTACCGGATAGCGAAAATACGGCCTATAGACGAATTTAACGGCGATACAGGGCTTTCAATGCAGGATAACAATACTTTCTGCTATAATAGTCAAATTGGGGCTGATACGGCAACACAGTCCTCAAGCCACGCTTACGGACTTGCGGTTGATATTAACCCTTTCTATAATCCAACCGTTTATTATAATGACGATGGCAGCCTGCGTATAGAGCCAGCAGGAAGCGAAGCATATGCAGACCGCCAGTCAACATTTCCATACAAAATCGATGAAAATGATTTATGTTTAAAACTGTTTAAGGAGCACGGCTTTACATGGGGTGGTGATTTTAATTCAAATAAAGACTATCAACACTTCCAAAAAATCATTCATTAAAACTTTTAAAGCATAAAAACAAATACTGCAACCATAAATACAATACTGCAAATAATGGATATTGAATTGATTGCCGCAGATAATCCTGCATCCCCGCCCATTTCCTCCGTAAACGCAGGAACGGCAGATCCAATGGGACTAAAAGCCAGAACCATCAAGGCCGTACAGGCTTCCCTGTCCAAAGGCAAATGATAAAATATAAAAGCAAGAACAAATGCCACTGCATATCGTACTGACAAAAATTTTACAATTGTTCCTATCTGACTTCTGTCTCCGGAAAGTTTAAAGCCTACTCCAATCATCAACATTGCAATAAATGCATTTGCTCCGCCCACAATGTCCGCAAGTTCTACTACCGGTGCAGGAAGACTTATTCCAAGCATTCCAAGAATCATCATTGTCACACAAGTAATAAAGGCCACTGATTTAGAAAGCGCTTTCAACACCCTTTTAAAAGAAAATCTGCCTCCCTTAATGCTTGAAGCTACACCAAAGGCTCCTCCAAGGCATACAAAAGCATTTCCCACGTCAAACATACTGGTAGTTATAACACCCATAGGTCCAAGGAAACTTTGCACAAATGGCAGCGTAAAATTGCCTATATTGTATCCCGGCAGATTCAACACTCCAAAAGCCTTTTCCTCCCTATCTTTACTCAAGTTTATAATATATCCCAGTATCATATATAATATCCCTGCGCCAAAGGCCATAAGCGTTATAAACAGCATTGCAGGATTCAACTGTTTACCGGAAAAATTAGATATAAATGCAGCAGGTAGTGTAATCTTTAACGTAATCTTCGATAAAACCGTAAAATCTCCCTCTTTGAAGAAATTCACCCTACGAAGTATGTAGCCTGCCATAATAATCGCTATAAAGCACCCTGCCCGGGTCAATACATCCAACATGTCTCTTCTCCTTAACAAAAAGGCGTCCGATTACTCGAACGCCCTTAAAAGCAATTACAGTTCTGTAATTATACCAGCTCAAGAACAACTTCCATCGCTGCGTCACCTTTACGAAGACCAATCTTAACGATTCTGGTGTAACCACCCTTACGGTCAGCGTATTTAACACCATACTCATCGAAAAGTTTTGCAACCAAATCAACTTCTTTGGTGTTTTTCTTCTTGCCTGCTGCTTCAGTAGGAACCTCTTTTACAGGATACAGTACTTTAAGCATCTGACGTCTAGCGTGAAGTCTGCTAGGCATATCCTTTTTGATTTCCTTCTCAACAGTATCGAATTTGGTAACTTTTTTACCATCAACTACTTCTTTTACTCTCTTACCGTCTTTGTCCTTTACAGGAACTTTAGCGGTAACTTTAACCATTTCAAAGTTATCTTTCTCTTTTACGCCAAGAGCGATAAGACCTTCAACGATTTTCTGTACTTCTTTTGCTTTAGCTTCGGTAGTAACGATTTTACCGTGCTGAAGAAGTGCTGTTACCTGAGATCTTAAAAGAGCCTTTCTCTGATCTGATGTTCTTCCGAGTTTTCTGTACTTTGCCATTTTTGTGATATCCTTTCATTCTTGGTGCATCCGGCTACGCTCTTTGGACTTATTAACCGAATGTATTATAAGTTCCAATCATGTGATACGCCGAAGAAGCGCTCTTTGGGCTTACCCTCTCCGGAATCATATGTTTATTAAAAGACTTTTTACTCTTCGCTGGGATTCAACTGAAGACCAAGTTCTTTCAATTTTGCTAATACTTCTTCCAAAGACTTACGTCCGAGGTTACGAACCTTCATCATATCTTCAGAAGTCTTATTGGTTAATTCTTCTACAGTATTGATACCTGCTCTCTTCAAGCAGTTGTAGGAACGAACAGACAGTTCAAGTTCGTCAATACTCATTTCCAATACCTTTTCTTTTTCATCGTCTTCTTTTTCCACCATAACTTCTGCGTTCTTGGCATTCTCAGACAAATCGATGAAAAGACTTAAGTGTTCGCTGAGTACTTTTGCAGCTAAGCTGACAGCTTCATCGGGAACTAAAGTTCCGTTTGTGTGAACGTCTAAAGTCAACTTATCATAGTCTGTAATCTGACCTACACGGGTATTCTCTACAGTAACATTAACTCTTTCAACAGGTGTGTAAATTGAATCAACCGCAATTACACCGATTGGTAAATCGTCATGTTTGTTCTTGTCTGCACTTACATATCCTCTACCTTTGGTAATGGTAAGCTCCATGTAAAGTTTGCTTTCTTTGCCACCACACAAAGTAGCGATAACAAGGTCAGGATTTAAAATCTCAATATCCTGGTCAACCTGAATATCGGAAGCTTTAACAACGCCTTCACCTTCAAACTCGATATATGCAGTTTTAGGCTCATTGGTTTCACTGTTGTTACGGATAGCAAGACTCTTAATATTCATGATGATTTCAGTAACATCTTCCTTTACTCCGGGAATAGAACTGAACTCATGCAATACGCCTTCAATTTTAACCTGGCTCACTGCTGCGCCGGGTAAAGAAGAAAGCATGATTCTTCTTAAAGAGTTACCAAGAGTGATTCCGTATCCTCTTTCCAAAGGTTCAGCAACAAACTTACCATACTTTTTATCTTCAGAGATTTCAACAACCTCAATATTTGGTCTTTCAAAATCAAACACTGCAAATACCCTCCTTTACGAACATTATCGTTATTAGCCAACCATCTATTATTTGGAATATAACTCGACGATAAGCATCTCATCTACAGGAACATCAATCATTTCTCTTGTAGGAA
>CAZGSF010000095.1:0-7475 GCA_964528145.1 uncultured Lachnospiraceae bacterium
TAATCTATTTGTCCAGGGTTCGAGTCCCTGAAGGCGCATCCAGGCACCGATTTTGGAGACATACGAGCTCCGGGGTTGGTGTTTTTTTGTGCAAAAATTATTTTTTAGTTGCAATCCTTACAATATCCGTATACCTCAACCCTATGTCCTGTTACCTTAAACTCCTCATCCTTAACCGACATATGATGATGCTCCATGGGACAGCTTTTTAAAGGTATCTTCTTATGACAATTCAAACAAATGGCATAATGCATATGCTCACCCCTATTCCATTCATAAACAGCCGTATCCTCTCCCATAAGGGTAGACTTTAATACCATATTCTTTTCTTCGAAGGCTGTCAAAATCCTATAAATAGTAGAAACAGCATACCCTGACTTTTCATCCTCTTTAATAATTCTGCTATATATTTCCTGAGCGCTTAAAGGCTCGCCTGCTTCAAGTAATATGTGATATACGTCTTTTCTCTGCTTCGTCCACTTTATTCCGGTGGGATAAACTCTCTCACAGGTTGAATAACTCATACTTTTTCTCCCATTCATGTGTGCCGTTAACGCTATACCTGCACACCCATAAGCTCCAGCAAAATGCCTGCCGTTACACCAACTATATATAAAATTCCAATAATCCTTACACATTCTCTTTTATCATCATTTACCTTAAAAAGAACCAGCACACCCACGCCGGCACCTACAAGAAGTCCTGCCATCATGGCTCCAAAGCTCATGGCACCCTGCAGGTAAAGCTGTGTAATAAGTACAGATGATGCACAATTAGGAATCAGCCCCACAAGTCCCGCAAGAACCGCACCAAGAACCGGACGATTAAAGACAAGTCCCGTAAGAGCATCCTCCCCTACTGTATGCATAATCACATTTAACCCAAGGGTAATTAGAAAAATAAAAAGAAACGTCTGTAAAGTATGTAATATTGAGGAACGCCACACACCCTGCTTTTCACAATTGCAATGCTCATGCTCACACATGTGGTGGATGTCCATCTCATGCTCTTCTCCCCTGCGGCGCACCAGCAAATCAATGATAATACCTGCTGCCATACCAATTCCTATCTTCCACCCAAGGATTTTTATAATTGTTATGACCGGAACCGATGATGAAGAAATCAAAATCGGTAACATCTCATCCGATGTGGATAAAAATATCGCCATCAGGGTTCCCATAGTAATAATGCGACCTGCATACAAATTGGCTGCCGCCGCTGAAAATCCGCACTGAGGCAGAGCACCAAGGAGGCTTCCTATTACCGGACCGAATTTGCCTGATTTCTGAATAACACCTTTTGCCTTATCACTTGTGTGATGCTCCAAACACTCCATTGCCAGATATGTGAGAAATAAGAAAGGTAAAAGCTTAAGTGAATCCTCGATTGAATGAATTAAAATATGTTCCATAATTTTTCTCTTTTCTATATAAGGTTGTATTTTCCATGTTACAGATGCAAATGCGAATCATTTGCATCTGTAAGTGTAACATATTTTGGACATATGTCAATATATTAATTCTCCAATGATACTGTTGACAATTTTGGCACAAATAGTGTATTATCTTAATATTGTAAATAAAAGCGGCGTGTGGCTCAGCTTGGTAGAGCGCTACGTTCGGGACGTAGAGGTCGCAGGTTCGAATCCTGTCACGCCGATTTTTCTGAACACTGATAAATAATCAGTGTTTTTTTTATTAATTGCTATTAAAAACACATAATTTTTTCAGAATTTCTGTTTGTTTTATGTTAAAATTATGTTATAATAAATCGACTTTAGTTATTTTGACGAGGGACTTGTTATGAAACTATCGGAATTAGAAATTGATCAGCCGGTAACTATATTAATCATAGTCGGCGAACAAAAAATGGAATTTCCGTCTTCCATCATATTTACTAATCCCAAAAAGTATACGACTTATTTGGCTCCCATCATGAAAGAGGGTAAAATCCTTAACTTTAATGGTAAAGGAATTGCCACCCACATTATCGTACAACTTCCGGAAAGTAAACCTATCGTATTCAAAGATGTTATTTTGAATACAATGAAAAAGGATGATGGTACGTTCTGCTACGGAATGCAAAGCAAGGATGAAGGAGTGGAGGTCAACCGTCGTACTTCCTTCAGGTGTCCTGTGGGCATTTCGACCATGTTGCGTGTAGGTCTTAACCGCACAAGCTTTGACATTATTCTCCGTGATGTAAGTATAAGCGGATTTTCCTTTGTCTTTGAGAATTCAGATAACGGAATTTGTGATGTGGGACAGGTAGTACACACTGTTCTTAACGATTATATTAAAGAAGTTAATCAAAACTATTCTTTCCAGATGTATGGCACGGTTGTCCGTAAGAAGGAACTTGAAAACGGTAAAATTGTATTCGGATGCAAATTATCCGAACCCATTAAAGGTCTGGACACTTATATTGCAATGAAAGAGCGTATACGCTCACGTAATCAGCGAGGTCACTAATAATGAAGGACATGAATGCTTTAGACGGTAAAGAAAGAAGAAACCGGATTGTTGAATTATTATGTACTTCCCGTGTTCCGTTATCCGGAACAGAACTTTCCAAAATCTTCGGTGTAAGCCGTCAGGTTATTGTACAGGACATAGCTCTTCTTCGTGCCAGAAACAGAGAAATCATCTCTACCAATAAAGGGTATGTTTTATTTAATTCACTGGATGATGATTCCGTTCAGACAGTTGTAATGGTTAAGCACAATTCCGAAGAGGTTTATGATGAATTTGAAACCATTCTGGAATTAGGAGGCCGCATACTGAATGTTTCCATCGACCACGATTATTATGGTCAGATTCAAATCGACTTGGTAATTAATGATTTGTCCGATGCAAAAGAATTCATTCAGAAAATGAAAGAATCCAATTCACAGCCTTTAAAATGTCTTACCGGTGATATTCACTACCATACAATTGCAGCTCCTTCTGAAAAGATTTTGGAGATAATACGTAAAGAATTGAAAGAAAAAGGATATTTAATCGAAGAATAAACTCTGCAGCCTATGCGCCGCAGAGTTTTTTATTGGTTATTTTAAATTCTTTTTAGCCGGTCCGTCAATGACTTTTCCGTCTTCTGTAAAACGTGACCCATGGCATGGACAATCCCAGGTATTTTCTTCCGGATTCCATGAGAGAAAACAACCCATGTGAGAACATCTCCTTTTCTCAGGTTCACTGGGAACCGTCAGATTTTTAACACTATGAGCACCTTCTTTAAACAATTTGGACAAAGATTCCTTTGCATGAAAACGATTAGTTCTGAATACTCTTCCCAAGGGTGCCTCGCCCCAAATTATCTCATCACTTATGATACGTGCTGCTGCCATTGCATGTGTCATTCCCCACTTTTTGAATCCCGTTGCCACATAAACACCTTCGGTGTCCTTAGCAAACTGCCCTATATACGGAATCTCATCCAGAGTAATACAATCCTGTGCAGACCAATAATGACTGACAATACTTCCCGGATAAAATCTTCCTGCTGCCGCAAAAAGCTGCTCATACTGTCCACCCTGCCTGTTTTCTCCGGTTCTGTGCCCTGCTCCCCCAAGCAACAGATAATCTCCGCTTTGCCTGAAGGAATATCCGCCTTTGTCGATTCCATAATATATATTATTCATGGGTTTACCCCTCACACCGGTCAGTGCCGCCACATAACTTCTCTCTTGATGCATTTTTGCAAAATAGTAACCGGGTGTAATAATAAAAGGATAATGGCAGGCTATGACTACTTTTTCGGCTATTACTTTCCCTCTGTTTGTCAAAAGCCTATATTCCCCCGGACCTTTTTCTTCTATTAAAGTCACTTTTGTATCTTCATAAACCGTCAATTCCTTTGCCAAATGATTTATGAATTTAACAGGGTGAAAAACAGCCTGCCCGGCAAATAACAACGCACCTTTTACCGCAAAAGGCAACTCTGTCTGCGTGGTAAGACGGGCATCTATTCCCAAACTTACCGCCGCCTTTTCCTCCTTTTCGAGCAAATCATTTTCTTCAAGAGTGTAAAGATAAGAATCACATAATCTGAAGTCGCAATCTATATTCTCCTCTTTTATGAGCTGTTTATATCCATCAATGGCATGACGGTTTGCGCTCAGATAATCCAAAGTCTCTTCCCTGCCGATATTTTCAATTAATTTATTGTAGCAAAGCCCATGTTGATAAGTAATTTTTGCAGTAGTCTTTCCGGTCTGTCCACCGGCTATCCTGTCAGCCTCAAGTATCACTACCTCTTTTCCGGCCTTTTGCAAAAAATAAGCCGTTAAAATGCCGGTTATACCCGCGCCTATAATCACTATCTTCGCAGATAAATCGCCATTTAACGGCTCTCTCTTTTCTATCACAATATCTTTCCAAACAGCTTCTTTCTTATCCATATCTTTTCCTCTTCCCGGAAGACTGATTTGCTTAAACCTTCACAAATATTACTATTTCCTCAAGAGTAAAAGATATTCCTAATGTATGAATTTTTCTATAAAAACTTTCCGAACACGCCCTGAATAAGTAAGAAGATAAGGATATAGGGAAGTACAAACTGTAAATATCCCTTAATCCAACGTGGAACTTTAACACCTTCTTAGTAATCGCCACAAAAGTATCAGGCACTGCAATGTTAATGGATTCTTTTACGACTCTCTTCCACATAATGAAGGGCATTTTTCTTATTCCCTTCAATTTCCTCCGGCGTAACCTCTCTTTTAATCTTGCCCGGATTTCCAAGAACCAGATAATTATCCGGTATGATGGT
Source organism: uncultured Lachnospiraceae bacterium (assembly GCA_964528145.1). Lineage (GTDB taxonomy): Bacteria > Bacillota > Clostridia > Lachnospirales > Lachnospiraceae > Acetatifactor. The sequence goes on from CAZGSF010000095.1 coordinate 4,771, forward strand.
TTTTTGCGTAATAAGAGCACCCGCTCCTATAATGCAATTTTTACCAATCACACAGTCGTTAAGAAGAATAGCACCCATTCCTATTAAACTGTTATCGCCTACATTACAGCCATGCACAATAGCACCATGACCTATTGTAACACCATTGCCTATTTTTACGCCGGCTCCTGCATCCACATGAACCACACAATTATCCTGTATGTTACTGTTATTGCCAATTACGATGGTCGCCCTGTCTGCACGCACTGTTGCATTGTACCATATACTACTGTTTTCTCCAAGTGTAACATTGCCTTTTACAATGGCACCTTCCGCAACAAAAGCCGTTTCCGGTATAACCGGAGTTTTATTTTCAAGATTGTTTGCTGACATCTGCATCTTCCTTTTCTTCTTTTCCACGTTTCATACTGATAATTACCGCTAAAGAAACAGGGAATAGGAACATCCCCACAAATCCCAAAAATCTTAGTCCAAGATACATGAAAATCAAAGTCGCTAAAGGATGAAGTCCAATTTGTTTTCCTACCAGTTTGGGTTCAACTGTATTTCTTATAAAAGCAATAACCAGATATAAAATAATCATTCCCACAGCCATAGGAAGATTTTTCATAATAACCAAAATTATGGCCCACGGCAAAAGAATTCCGCCCACGCCCAGAACCGGAAGAATGTCAAATATTGCTACAAGAAGTCCTATTACCGGAGCATACGGAACCTTTAATATGGAAAGACCTATTGCCAATTCCGTATAAGTTAATAAAAATAATAATGAATACGCTTTGAGATATATAAATATTGTGTTCTTAAAATAAGAAGCAATATTCATAATGATCTTTTCTTTTCCTGCCGGTATGCAACCGATGAAAAATACTAATATCTTATTATAATCAATCATACAGAAGAACGTAGAAATAATCATAATAATAAGCTTAATAATAAATCCCGGGATAACAGACAGACTTCCTGAAATAGCTTTTATTGCATTGACAGAAAATGTTTTGATATATTCGCCGATATTATTAACATATTCTGAAAAAATACTGTCTATCTCTGCCGCAATCTGCGGATCCATGGACGCCAGCGTCTGTTCAACCAAATCCATTACCGTATTCAAAGCAGGAACTATTTGCTGCTGGTATATTTCCGGAATGGAAAATAAAAACTCCGATAGTGTATTGTATAAATTAACACCCAAAACCGCCAACAGAGAAAAAATAATTACATAGAATATAATACAGGCAACTATGGAAATAATTTTATTTTTTATTTCCGATGCGCCATACAGCTTTTTAACAAATACACGAATCAGACTTGATATTACAAATGCAATAATAAATGGTACCAGAACCGGTAAGACATATTTACACGCGGCCCAGATTACCAAAATGATTAATCCGTAAAAAATAACATTGATAATATATTGCCTTTTCTTTTCCATATTTTTATTTATCTCCTCTGTAAAGTGAATTACAATGCTATTCTACTACATTTTTGTAAAATAACCAATTCAAGATTTGCTAAATTTTAAATATTATTTTTATTTTATTTGTGTTATTATAAAAATATATATTTGGGGGAGGTCTGATTATGTCAAATTTATCATTAATTCATGAATATGTTCTCTATTCTCTTACGGAAAAAGGTCAGATTCCTTTTATGAACGCGGAAGCGCAGGTATGTATACTTGCGGCGGGACTTTTAGAACTTCTTGACGCCGGATGTATCCGTGTGGACGAGAATAAAAAAATCCAAATTGCCACCAACCTGATTCCACAGCTTTCTTACCTGGAATCCCTTTATCTGTGGCTTAAATACAGCAAGCCCATGACCGTTGACAAAATTGCCGAAGAATACAGCTTTACTTTAAATGGTAAAAAACTGCGCACTCTTACCAACGACATTGGTGATTCCCTGGTAGCACTGGGATGTGCCTCTTTTGAAAAAGGCGGTTTTGGCAAAAAGCACTACTACATCCCTGACCCGGATGCCTTGGATGCGGTTCTTGATAAAATCCGCTCACGGATTCTTGAGAAGAAAGACCCTGACCGCTATACTTACATGCTGGTATATCTGTTAGAGAAAAGCCGCCAGATTAAGAGATATTTTTCTATTGAAGATAAAGACCAGATTAAAATTAAGCGGCGTGAAATCAAAAAGACATTTACAGGAAAGCTTCAGGAACAGATGCTGTTCTATGGGGATGTTGTAGTAACTGCGGTTATGGCAGTACATGCGGATGAGGCATAGCAGGGATTTTGTAAATTTGCACGAGCAATGAACCATGCTGGACATTGTCTAAATATTGCTCGTCGGGTGCTTGCACACGTAAGAGCATATTTAGACAGTGGACAATACGGCGAATGCCGCGACAGTGAGCGAGCTTGCTTGCGAACCTATCGGCATGGCTCAGCTCCATAACTTAGCAGTTGCCAAACTGTCAAACTGAATTTTTCTGAGCCTTTCAATCTAAGTAGCACACTCTCCCCAAAAACAACCGTTTTTGGACGATTGCGCTCTTTTCATTGTTCAAACATCCAATTATTGGTGTTTTCCTCTTGTTTTTGGACTTTTATGAATTTTTCATGGTTCATATGTCCCAAAATGCCCCTTTCATACTCATCAGCAAATTTAAATTTGTCTCTTCGTCAAACTGAAATTTTCCGAGTATTTTCTAAATCTAATTTAGCAAAATCACTATATAGTTT
>CAZGSF010000096.1:0-7322 GCA_964528145.1 uncultured Lachnospiraceae bacterium
CAGATTCAGGCAGGTAACTTAAAAGAACTTAACCTTATTGTTAAGGCAGACGTTCAGGGTAGTGTGGAGGCAGTTAAGCAGTCACTCTTGAAGCTTTCAAATGAAGAAGTAGTAGTAAAATGTATCCATGGCGGTGTTGGTGCCATCAATGAATCCGACGTAAGCCTTGCAAGTGCATCCTCTGCTATTATCATTGGTTTCAACGTACGTCCCGATGCAACCGCAAAAGCAATTGCAGAGCGTGAAGGCGTTGACTTGAGACTTTATAAAGTAATTTATCAGGCTATTGAAGATATCGAAGCTGCAATGAAGGGAATGTTAGACCCTGTATATGAAGAAAAAGTTATCGGTCATGCTGAGGTGCGTCAGATATTTAAGGCATCTGCAGTGGGTAACATCGCAGGTTCATACGTGCTTGACGGTGTATTCCAGAGAGGATGTAAGGTTCGTATCAGTCGTGAAGGCAACCAGATTTTCGAAGGCGAATTGGCATCCCTTAAACGATTCAAGGATGACGTTAAGGAAGTTAAGTCAGGCTTTGAATGTGGTCTCGTATTTGACGGCTTTGACCAGATGCAGGAGCTTGATATCGTAGAAGCTTATATTATGGTAGAAGTACCTCGTTAAGGAGCAGAAATGAGAAAAAATAGTATAAAGAATACCCGTGTAAACGGTGAAGTTCAAAGGGTATTGGCGGAAATTATACGTGGGGAAATTAAAGACCCCAGAATTCCGCCTATGACCAGTGTGGTGGCGGTTGATGTGGCACCGGACTTAAAAACCTGTAAGGCATATATTAGTGTATTCGGTGATGAAGACACAAGAAAGGCTGCTTTGGCAGGTCTAAAGAGTGCGGAAGGCTTTATTAAAAACCGTCTTGCCAAAACAATTAATCTTCGTAATACGCCGGAGATTACCTTTGTAATGGACCAGTCCATTGAATATGGCGTAAATATGTCAAAATTAATTGATGAAGTTAACAAAGATCTTTCTGACAGGAGTGAGGAATAGAGTGAGACTGACAGAAATTATAAAAGGTGCAAAGACCATCGGAATAAGCGGACATATCCGCCCCGATGGCGACTGCACCGGCAGTACCATGGCACTTTATTTATACTTGAAAAAAATATGTAAGGATGCCAATATATATCTTTTTCTGGAAAACCGCCAGGAGATAATGAAGGACATGAAGTATCTGTCTGAGATTGATACGGACTATTTATATGATGGGTGCTTTGATGTGTTTTTTGCACTTGATTGTGCAAAGGACCGTTTGGGCAAGGCAGAGAAGTATTTTGACAGTGCAGTTAAGACTGTTAATATCGACCACCATATAAGTAACCAAAATGGTTGCGGAACGTACAATTATGTTGAACCCCAGGCAAGTTCAACCAGTGAACTTATATATGAGTTAATTAAAGCAGACGAAAATCCGTTATCCTTAGAAGAGAGAATGGATAAGGATATTGCCCTTGCGGTTTATATCGGAATGATTCACGATACGGGAGTTTTCCAGTATTCCAATACTACACCACGTACCTTGGTGGATGCATCAGAACTTATTACCTACGGTTTTGATTTTCCGCGTATTATTGAAGAGACCTTTTATCAAAAAACATATCTTCAGAATCAGGTGATGGGAAGGGCGCTTCTTGAAAGTATACGTTTTATGGACGGCAGATGTATCGTTGCCTGTGTTGATAAGAAAACCATGGATTTTTATGGTGCGCTGCCTGCTGATTTGGATGGTATTGTTAATCAGCTTCGCAATATAAAAGGCATTGATTGTGCCATATTTATGTATGAGACAGGTGTGCTTGAATATAAGGTGAGCATGCGTTCTAACGAAAAGGTTAATGTGTCACAGGTTGCGTCATTCTTTGGCGGCGGCGGACATGTGCGCGCAGCAGGTTGTACAATGAATGGTACTTTCCATGACTGTATTAACAATTTATCCGAACATATTGAAAAACAGATTGGTGTAAAAAATGATTAACGGAATGATTAACATATATAAAGAGGCCGGATTTACATCACATGATGTGGTGGCGAAGCTTCGCGGCATCTTGAAACAGAAAAAAATCGGTCATACAGGTACCCTGGACCCTCAGGCGGTCGGGGTACTTCCTGTCTGTCTGGGAAATGCAACAAAGCTCTGTGATTTGCTGACCGATAAGGATAAGGAATACGAGGCAGTATTACGGCTTGGCATGGTTACAGATACTCAGGACATGACAGGTGAGATGTTAAAGGAGTCGGAGGTTAATGCGTCAGAAGAAGACGTTAAGCAGGCTATACTTTCCTTTGTGGGGGAGTATAATCAGATTCCGCCAATGTATTCAGCACTTAAAGTGAACGGACAAAAACTTTATGATTTGGCAAGGCAGGGTAAAGAAGTTGAGAGAGAAGCACGCCCTGTAACCATTCATAATATTGATATAAAAGAAATAAATCTTCCTTTTGCAAGATTTACGGTAACGTGCTCAAAGGGAACGTATATAAGAACTTTATGCCATGATATTGGTGACAAATTAGGCTGTGGTGGTGCTATGGAGCATCTGAAGCGGACCAGGGTAGGAAGCTTTGTGGCAGAAGATGCATTGACACTTAGCATGGTTGAAAAACTGCGGGATGAGGGCAGTGTATCGGATCGTGTGCTTAGCGTAGAGGAGGTTTTTGGTGTATATCCGAAAGTGGGAGCCAAAGCCGAAGCAGTGCGCCTTCTTAAAAATGGTAATGTTTTATACCGTAACCAGGTGGAAAAACTCACAGATGCTGTAGGATGTCAGGATAAAGTATGCGAGGACGGATATTCTTTTACGATTACGGCAAATGTGGAAGGAAGTCTTGTACGTATGTATGATGATTCCGGAAATTTTTACGGAATATATGAGTATAGAAAAAAACAGGGAATATATAAGCCTTATAAAATGTTCATGCCGGATGAACAGTAAGGCGGATGGGAGTTACATTGAGAATTATTCATGGATGTAGCGAATTTCATATAGAAGAAAGAACGGCAGTGGCAATCGGAAAGTTTGACGGAATACATATCGGTCATCAAAAACTGCTTGATAAAATTCTTGAAAAAAAGAAAGAAGGCTTTATCAGCTGTGTGTTTACTTTCGACCCTCCGCCGGAGGTGCTTTTTGGAAATGTAACCCGTAAGGAATTGACCACAGCGGAAGAGAAAAGAATTCTTTTTAAGCAAATGGGAGTGGATATTCTGATAGAGTTTCCGCTTAATAAGGAGACTGCCGCTACTATGCCTGAGGATTTTGTTAAGGTTATTTTGGCAGGGCAGATGAATACGGCATATATTGCTGCAGGGACGGACCTGTCTTTTGGAAAAGGCGGCGCCGGAAATAGCAGATTGCTTTGTGACATGCAAAAGGAATGTGGCTTTGAAGTGGAAATTATAGATAAGGTTTGCAAAGGCGGACGGGAAATAAGCTCCACTTATGTACGGGAAGCAGTAGCAGAAGGAAATATGGAACTGGCAGAGGAATTGCTTGGCTCTCCATTCATGGTGTATGGAGAAGTACTGCATGGCAATCGTCTTGGAAGGACTTTGGGAATGCCCACTATCAATCAGCTCCCCCCTGAAAATAAGCTGCTGCCTCCTTTTGGGGTGTACTACTCCGAGGTTGAGATTGATGGAAATGTGTATAAAGGAATCACCAATATAGGATTAAAGCCTACTGTTAATAAGGGTGAAGGCGTTGGTGTAGAGACTTTTATATATAATTTTAATCAGGAGATATATGGAGATAATGTAACTGTAAGGTTGTTTCATTTCAAACGTCCGGAACAGAAATTTGATAATATTGAAGAATTAAAGAAGCAGATAAAATCTGATGTGGAAGAGGGGTTATATTATCATAAATAAATTTTTTAGCAAAAAATTAGCATTTTTTTCAGAAGTGCTTGTAAGTTTTATGAAATTTACGTAAAATATATATTAAGTGTGTCAATACAAACGATAATTTAAGACAACACAAAGGAGAATTATGAGCGTAGGAATTCTTTTACAATTAGCAGGCGGCTTAGGACTTTTTCTTTATGGAATGCAACTTATGAGTGACTCAATAGAGAAAGTGGCGGGCGCCAAACTTCGTAAGATTCTTGAGTTTTTCACCAGTAACCGTTTTGCGGGAATGCTGGTTGGTGTGGTATTTACCGCGATTATACAATCATCATCAGCTACAACTGTAATGGTTGTCAGCTTTGTTAACTCAGGACTTATGAATCTTTATCAGGCGGCAGGAGTAATTTTTGGTGCCAATATCGGTACAACCATTACATCACAGCTTGTTTCCATCAATCTTTCTGAGATTGCACCTGTATTTATGCTGGTGGGAATCATAATGATGATGTTTACCAAAAAGGAAAATGTAAAAAAGATAGCAGAGGTAATAGTAGGATTTGCTATTTTGTTCCTTGGATTGTCAAGTATGTCCGGAGCAATGAAGGGGATGCGCGACGTACCGGAGGTAGTAAATCTTCTGGCATCTTTAAAAAATCCATTGTTGGCTACATTTGTAGGTTTTGGACTTACTGCAATTATACAAAGTTCTTCAGTAACGGTAAGTATTGTACTTCTTATGGCAAATCAGGGGCTTTTGGACTTACCTATTACATTATTTATTATTCTGGGATGTAATATGGGTTCATGTGTAACTGCACTTATAGCATCTCTTGCCGGTAAGAAGAATGCAAAAAGAGCGGCACTTATACATTTTCTGTTTAACGTTATCGGTTCAGCAATTATGTTTGTGATTTTCCTGTTTGCTATAGACCCGATTGTTGCGGGAATTCAAAGCTTCTCAGGAGACCCCGGAAGGTTTGTTGCAAATGCGCACACAATTATAAAAGTGGTGCAGGTAATCATGTTGTTCCCTTTTGCGAATGGGCTTGTAAAGTTAGCCTGTCTGTTAGTTCCGGGCGAGGACGAGAAAGTTGGATACCGCGAAGAGCATAAGCTTGAGTTTATCGGTGAGAAGGTTGTGTTTAATCCTGCAACGGCAGTTGTTGAGGTTAATAAAGAGATTGAACGTATGGCAACTCTTGCCAGTGAGAACTTAAATAGAGCGATGAATGCCCTGATTACACTGGATGATGATGATATAGAGGAAGTATATAGAGTTGAAGAGAATATTAATTTCCTTAATCATTCAATCACCAATTATCTTGTGAAAATTAACCAGACCACCCTTCCAATAGAGGATTTAAAGAGTATCGGTGCCCTGTTTCATGTGGTAAATGATATCGAAAGAATCGGTGACCATGCAGAAAATGTTGCGGATGCAGCAAGACAGCGTATTGAAACCGGTGTAAGCTTAAGTAAGCAGGCTCAAAAGGAGTTGGGCGAGATGCTTGAAATGGTAAATACCTTAATCCGCTATTCTATAGAAATATTCTCTAAGAGCAGTGAAGAGCATATGAAAGATGTTCTGATACTTGAGGAGAGCGTTGATGAGAAGGAAAGAGAACTTCAGAAGGCACATGTTGACCGCCTTACAAGAAATGAATGTTCACCTGAAGCAGGCATGATTTTCTCTGATGTTGTATCCGGATTGGAAAGAGTTGCAGACCATGCAACCAATATTGCATTTTCTGTTGTTAACGAAGAATAATTGACAAATAGTGGTCAAATTTACATAAAAAACCGCAAAAATCCCGAAAAACCTGTTAAAATCGCACATTTTAAGTTGACATAATCGGGTTAGATTGCTATAATTAGGTCTGTAACAAATTTGTAATAAAATTTATGAATTTGTTACAGACTATTTTTGTAACGGGAAAATGTGTTTTTGAAGGTATTATAAAGGGATTACTTATGAAAAAAAATATTATCAGAGTATTAGCGGCATGTATGGCGTTAGCACTTATGGGAGAGCCGGTGGCTGTAGAGGCGGCTACGGTTTCAATTAAAGATGTTACGCCTCAGGCCGGTGTGAGTGTTGTGCTGACATCAGCCAAAAGTACCCAGGAATATATTGAAACTGCCAAGGAAGAAAAGGATAACCAGTGGGGATATACAAATCTTGGTGTGGCTAATGTAAACAGATACTTAAATGTAAGGGCAATACCGGGTGAGAACGGAAAAATAGTGGGTAAGATGCCAAAGAACGCAGCCTGCGAAGTTATTTCCGTTGAAAATAACTGGGCACAGATTACATCAGGAGAGGTAAGCGGCTATGTTAGCATGGATTATCTTCTTACAGGAGTAGAGGCTAAGTTAAAAGCAGATGAAGTGGCATCCATGGTGGTTACTGTTAATGCTGAGGACGGTCTTAGAATCCGTACAGGACCTAGTACAGAAAGTGAGTGTTTGACGGTTGTTCTTGCCGGTACACAGCTTGATTATGTGGAAACGGTTAATGGCTGGCATAAGGTAACTATCGATAATGATGAGGCATATGTTTCGGCAGAGTACGCAGATGTTACGGAAACGTTGGAAACTGCAGTTACCTTGACTGAATTGCTTTATGGTCAGGGTGTATCGGATGTCCGCGTTGATATGGTTGAATATTCAAAACAGTTTCTTGGTAATCCGTATGTATGGGGAGGAACTTCTCTTACTAAGGGTGCTGATTGCTCCGGATTTGTACAAAGTATTTATAAAAAATATGGTATCAATATTTCACGTACCTCAAGGGCACAGGCTAATGAGGGTACTAAGATTTCAATTGACCAGGCAAAACCGGGAGATTTGATTTTCTACAGTAATTCAAGCGGTACCATCAATCACGTTGCAATGTATATCGGCGGTGGTAATGTTATCCACGCAAGCAGCCCTAAGAGTGGAATAAAAATTTCAAAATATAATTATCGTACACCATGTAAGGTTGTAAGAATTATTAATGATTAAAATTTAATTATTTTAATTAAGTTGAGTATTTACAATATGACTTAAATGTGATATAGTTTCTAAGGTATGAAATCAGCCATTACCCGGATTCTGGAAGACTCCGACCTTTATCTTGGTAATCGGCGTAAAGAAAAACAGGAGGATTTAAACATGATTTCAAAGGAAAAAAAGACAGCAATCATTAACGAGTATGCTACATGCCCCGGTGATACCGGTTCACCTGAAGTTCAGGTGGCAGTTCTTACAGCAAGAATTACCGAGTTAACCGAGCATTTGAAAGAGCATCCGAAGGATCATCATTCAAGAAGAGGTCTTCTTAAAATGGTAGGTCAGAGACGTGGTTTACTTGGATATTTAAAGGATAAAGATATTGAAAGATATCGTTCTTTAATCGAGAGACTTGGTCTTAGAAAATAATGACAGCTTAAAAGGCGGAGCAAAGCCGATA
>CAZGSF010000097.1:0-7312 GCA_964528145.1 uncultured Lachnospiraceae bacterium
TAAATCAAATGTTGGTAAAATATTCTACGTTACAATATTTTGAAAAAGAAATTGGTTTATAAAATATATAAGTCGAAGCAAAATGTGTGAAAGTATGATGATGGGTAACTACCACACAGCCACCAAATTGCTCTGAAATGTCGAAAAATAAAGGCATACAGCAACTATCCAGGAGGCAGCTACAGCAAACAAGTTTAAAAAAGCTTATTCGTAAGTTCTAAGAACTTGTTCGTAAATTTTAAGTTCTAGGAGAGCATATTATTATGGATTTTATGGGAAAAAAGTTAGAGGACATTATCGTGACACTTCCATATGAGGATGGAACAAGTTTAGAATGCGGCGTTTATTCTTATTTTGAAGTTAATAATAAAAAATATTTTGCATTACTTCCACTTAAAGGGGAAAAGCAATTGGATTTTTCTCAAAGTTATATGCTTTATGAGGTAGAAGAGGATGAGGAGAATAATCCTATCGTTATGTATATAGAGGATGATATGGAATATGCTATTGCAGCACAATATTTCTCAAATCTGTTGTCAATGAAGTAGATATATGAGAAAAGGGAAAGAAGGTATTTATGAAAGTTGATTTGCACATTCATTCAACTTATTCAGATAGTTCACGTACACCGGAAGAAATAGTAGCTCTTGCAAAAGAAAGAAAGGTTTCAGTGATTTCAATATGTGACCATTCAACTATAGGTGCATATGATACGCTGCCTCAAATTTGTTCTGAAAACAATATAAAATGCGTTTTGGGTGTTGAACTAGGTGTTATGTGGCACGGCGAAGAAATACATATGCTTGCTTATAATTTTGATAAAAATAATGAACAGCTAAATACATTTATAAATAAGCAGTATAGAGCAATCGAATGTGAGTACATTGTTTATAATATGAGTAAAGACTATCCTCAAATGTCGCTGGAGGATTACCGCCTTTTCGAGTACCCGAAAGATAAAGGTGGATGGAAATATTTGTATTACGCTGTATCAAAAGGCGCAGCCAAAACATATGAAGAAGCCAATAATACAATTTATAGTAAATATTCTACACCAAATCATTTATCGGATTTTGGTGAATGTGGCATGCAGGATTTTTGTGAAATGGTTAAACAAGCCGGCGGAGTTCCTGTTTTGGCACATCCGGGCTATCTCTACATGCGTAATCCCGATGGTTTTGTTAACATGCTCAAAGAAATGAAAAACTGTGGTATAGAAGGTATAGAGTGTTATTATCCATCACATTCTAAAATTATTACAGATATATGTGTTGACTTTTGTAAAAATAATGATTTGCGAATTACGGCAGGTTGTGATTGCCATGGTGATTTTGATAAGAGTGAAGGTTTTACAATTGGAGCATTAGATGTATATTTGCAAATGCTTGATTTGAAAGGAATAATTTGATGTAGCATGCACAACTTCTTTTCTCTCTCTACTTTCCGTAGGTAGTAAATAGTTCTCTCTGCGTTTATGATATTTTCATGGGAGGTACATAAAATGAATCAATATGTAACTGGAGCAGTGATAAAAGAACTGCGGGAAAAATATCATTTAACACAGGCAGAACTTGCTGCGAAACTGAACGTTTCAGATAAAACAGTTTCTAAATGGGAAACAGCAAAAGGTTACCCGGATATTTCTTTGCTTGAACCGATAGCACATGTTTTTGACATATCGGTCACAGAACTGATTTCAGGAAATGCAGTTAGCAATGTGAATGTTTCCGCCAACATGATGCGTTCAAAGTTCTATGTGTGTCCGGTTTGTGGAAATAGTATTCACAGTATGGGTGAGGCTGTTATTCAATGTCATGGAATCGTGCTGGCACCTTGCCAGGTTGAAGAAACTGATGAGAGTCATATGATTTTTATAGAGCGGATTGAAGATGAATATTATGTTCGGATTGACCATGATATGACGAAACAACATTATATTTCTTTTATTGCCGCATTGTCAGCGGATAAACTCCAGATGGTAAAGTTATATCCTGAGGGTAATGCAGAAGCAAGACTAAAGATAAATGGTGTGAGAAAGATTCTGTTCTATTGCAATAAAGATGGTTTATTTTCAATTGACGTTGTTAAAGGAATTGATGATAAGCAAACTTCCTATGATGATACGAAAGAGCGTATGGAATTAGAACGGGTAGCAAGGGTAGTGTTGGGATAAATTATATTTAATTAAATAAATACTATTAGAGAATTTCAGAAAGCAAAAGTAGAGAGACTTATAATTGTTTGGGTTATAAGTCTCTTTTGAGTACAATAAAACACACATGTATAATGATATAATTATTACAGGATAGAACAATAAGGAGGCTGACGTAGATGAATTTTAGTGAAAGATATATTATTATGTATGGAGAATTTCCTGTTACAAATCATGCTGACGCTGATGAGGGAAATTTAGGCTGGGTTAAAGGTGTTTTTGATGATGGATTGCCATTTGAGGCAGAATTATGGGAGTATGAAGGTCATACAAATGTTTCCATATTGATTCCTGCAGATTGTCGGGATATCGAGGGAAATGCTAATTGGGAAGATAACGACATTATTCAATTTCATGGAAAAAGAAAAAGTGTTAATGGTGGTGTTTTAGTTGTTGGAATGGTTAGCCTTGGATTTGAAACTGATGATAATATCATTTGTAATTGGATTGATTATTTGGAAGAAAAAGAATTTATTGATTTTATTGATGAATGGAGAAATGGGGCAATTCAATATGTTGTTGATATAAATGGTAATACATTTTGTGAAATTATAGTTGAATTAGAAAATGAAAATAGGGTATACGCAGAAGTTGACATAGGGTGGAATGAATTTCCGATGCGTAAAAAGAACACAAATAAGAATAGACCATTCACTATTGTATTAGGAGAAAATAATTATGACATATGATGAGTTAGTAAAAAAAATTAATGAGAAATCTTATCATGAAGATTTCGATATAAAAAAAGGTCTACCGTTGCAAGAAATCAATGCCTGGACATACTGGCAAGGAGTTGGAGTGCGCAACCCTAAGATAATGATTGTTGGTCAGGATTGGGGCAATATCGAGAAAGCAAAGAAATATTTTTATGCAATTGAAGAAATGATGACGGAAGGTGTAAATCATCACGACGATGTTTGTTATTTCAAATATGTTCCTAAGGTCAATAGTGGTGGTAAAGATTTTGCCACTGATTTGAATCTTGCAAATGGTCTAAAATATTTAGGGTATAAAGATGTGTTGCGTAAGAGATACCCGGATTTATTTTTTACAAATTTAATTCCGGGATATAGGAAGAACGATAAAAGTACAGGGGGATTTAAATCTTCTTGGATAACCACAGAAGTAAAAGAGGATTTTCGAGGTTTAATAGAACTGTTACAACCTCAGGTAGTCATATGTTTGGGAAGAGATACATTTAAACATGCAACAAGAATTATGGGTATAAAGAATGTATTTGGGAAAATGAGTTGGAATGACTATTTAAATAAACAGAATAAACCGGTTGAAATAAAATTAGCGTCAGGTAAAATTTCATTTTTCTTTGCAATGCCGCATCCGGGGTATTTTGGAGTTTATAATCGTAGTAAATGTGGTCAGATAATTGATGACGATTGGAAAAAAGTTGGAGAATGGATGAATAAACACTTGAATTTAACTGTTCAAGAATGATCAGGATTATAACTAGTATATTGATTTTTTAGAAGAATTTGGATTTTTTTGTCGATTTTTCTTGTATATTTATGAATTTTGTTTTATTATTAAATATATATTTTTTTAGGAGGGAAAATCAATGGATAAGAAAATGACAGGCATTATTGCCTACTTAACATGGGTTGGTCTTGTTATTGCGTTTCTTGCAGGGGATAAGGAAGGTGCAAAATTCCACTTAAATCAGGCACTCGTAATCGTTCTTGCTTCACTTATTTGTAATGTTGTTGGTATCATCCCTGTATTAGGAACAATAGTATCTCTTGTTGGAGGAATTTTCGTGTTCGTTTGCTGGATTATCGGTTTTGTTGCAGCAATCAAAGAAGAAGAGAAACAGATCCCGCTTATTGGTGGAATTCAGATTCTTAAATAATTTAACAAGCAAAAAAAGTGCTGTAAGGAGTTAACTTACAGCACTTTTTTATTCTTCAATTTCTACACTTACATTTTCGTCATCAGGAATTTCACCATGCATAAAAGTAATCATATATTGGATTCGCTTATATGCGCGTTCGTAATATTGAGCAGCAATGCTTGCAGCATAGGAATCATGGGTTTCGGATTTGAATGCTGTATGGTAATTTTCAACAGCAAGACTCATGTTTTCGCTTGCTTCATCTGCAAGGCTTTCCATATATTCAAATTCTTCGGGAACATCTAAAGCTGCAAGTTCCTGAAATTCTGTTTCAAGCTCGTCCAGTAAGGAAAGTAGTTCGCCGGGAGCTTCCTCGGAATCGGCATCAATACTGTTGATTGATGTGTCGATGGTGGAAACATTATTACAAAACTCTTCAAATTTATCACGGAAGACGGTTAATTCATCGTCCTTGGCACAACCTGCAAAAAGCAGTGCTGATAGAATTACAGTAAGAATAGTATATTTTTTTGCGTTCAAGTGGATATCCTCCTGATGTTTTGTAGTAAGTATTATTAAATATCATATCCAACATATAAAAATTTAACATATTTAAACATAATAAGCAAGAAACTTATTTATGCTCTTAAGAATAAAATTTTGATTTACGGAGTAAACAAGGCATGATAAGATATTTAATAGTGAATCCTTTTGTAGAATGGAGATTATTATGACAAAGAAAGAGTTTGCGGCATTAGCTGCTGAAAAAATTATATTTTTGGATGGTGCAACCGGTTCTAATCTTATGAAAGCAGGTATGCCTTCGGGGGTGTGCCCTGAGGAATGGATTCTTGCCCATGAGGATGTGCTTCTTAATTTACAGAAAGAATATGTACAGGCGGGAAGTAATATTTTGTATGCACCTACTTTTTCAGCCAATAGTATTAAACTTGGGGAATACGGACTTGCAGATAAGCAGCGGGAGATGATTTTTTCTCTTGTGGCTTTATCGAAAAAGGCTGCCGGAGATAAGGCATATGTTGCAGGTGATTTGACCATGACGGGAGAACAGCTGGCTCCTATGGGCAAACTTTCATTTGAGGATTTGATAAATATATATAAAGAGCAGATTCGTAATATGGTTGAAGCAGGTGTTGATTTGCTTGTGGTCGAAACCATGATGAATTTGCAGGAGACGAGGGCGGCGGTAATTGCAGCCAAAGAAGTCTGTGATTTACCTATTATGGCAACTTTGACCTTTGAAAGTGACGGAAGGACACTTTTTGGAACTGATGCGTTAACAGCGGCGGTAGTGTTGGAGGCATTAGGAGTTGATGCGGTAGGTGTTAACTGTTCAGCAGGTCCGGATAAAATGTGTGACCTTATTAAAAACATGGCGGAGGCTGTTAGTGTACCTGTTATTGCAAAGCCTAATGCAGGTTTACCTTATGTTAAGGATGGAGTTACCTGCTATGATATGGATGCAGATACTTTTGTGAAGCATACAAAGGCACTGATTGAAGCAGGCGCCACTATTCTTGGAGGATGCTGTGGTACAACACCTGAGTTCATCAAAGGTATCAAGGATACTTACGGTGAGTTGTGTGTAGCCGACTACAGAAACAAAAAACATACGGGCGTGCGTTTCCTTGCATCTGAGCGTAAGTCGGTTGCTTTTGGCTTGGATGGTAATTTTATTATAGTTGGCGAAAGAATAAATCCCACAGGTAAAAAGAAATTGCAGGCAGAACTTCGTGAAAATAATCTTGAACGTGTTATTACTTTCACGGAGGAGCAGGAAGCTGCAGGTGCAAAAGTGCTTGATATTAATGTCGGGATGAGCGGAATTGACGAAAAGGCAATGATGCTTAAGGTGATTGAAGAGGTTACTGCAATAACAAATCTTCCCCTTGCAATTGATTCCAGTCATGTGGAGGTAATAGAAGCAGCACTTCGCAACTATCCCGGACGAGCATTGATTAATTCTATTTCCTTGGAAAAGGGTAAAATAGAGAGCCTTCTTCCTTTGGCAAAAAAATATGGTGCAATGTTTATATTGCTTCCTCTTTCTGACAAAGGTTTGCCAAAGAACATAGAAGAACGAAAAGAAAATATACGTATAATATATGAAGCAGCATTAAAAGAAGGACTTTCCAAAGAAGATATAGTTGTAGACGGACTTGTTGCAACCGTAGGGGCAGAAAAAGAAGCGGCAATTCAAACTTTACAGACTATTAAATATTGCCATGACGAAGGGTTTGCAACTGTCTGTGGATTGTCCAATATATCATTTGGGATGCCGGAGCGAAGTTTTATAAACAGTACATTCCTTACAATGGCGATTCAAAATGGCCTTACTATGGCAATCGCAAATCCTGCTCAAGAGCTGCTTGTGGGGGCTGCGTTTGCTTCTGATTTACTGCTTGCAAGAGAAGGTTCTGACCTTACATATATTGAATTTGCAGGCAAAGTACAGGAAAGGAAAGAAAAAGAAGCAGCGCGTGTGACTGTAACGAGTACTACCAAGGATAATTCCACAGAAAGGCATAGTATTGTAATTTCAGAAGAAAATGATATTTGTACAATTTTAAAAAATGCTGTGTTAAAGGGCAATCGCAAAGGCATTCAGACCATTACACGGGAGGCTCTTGAAAAAGGTGAGGATGCAAAATTATTGCTTGATGACGTACTTCTTCCTGCCATTAATCTTGTAGGCGATTATTTTGATAAAGGAAAATATTTTCTTCCACAGTTGATAGCCAGTGCTGAAGCGATGAAACTTTCGATTGAAGTATTGGAAGAAAAACTAAACATTGCAAAAGAAACAGAGAATATGCCCACTATTGTATTTGCAACAGTGGAAGGTGATATACACGACATTGGTAAGAATCTTGTGGTTCTTATGCTTAAGAATTATGGATTCCGTGTTATTGATCTTGGTAAGAATGTAAACAAAGAAAACATTGTGCGGACGGCAATCAATAACAATGCGTCATTAATCGGTTTATCTGCGCTTATGACTACGACCATGCAACGTATGAAAGAGGTGGTAGATTATACCAAATCACATGGTTGTAATGCTAAAATTCTTATCGGTGGCGCTGTTATTACTCAGGGGTATGCCGATGAAATAGGAGCTGATGGTTATGCAACAGATGCTGCCGATGCGGTACGTGTAGCAAAACGATTATTAAACCTTAATTAAGGGTTGAAAACCCACACTTTACTATGCTAAAATAGTAGAAATGTATTTT
>CAZGSF010000098.1:0-7268 GCA_964528145.1 uncultured Lachnospiraceae bacterium
AAGAGTGTAAGACTAAATTCAGCCCAAAGTGGAATTTACTTTTTTATTCAACGATACATATTTGTCATACAAGTAATAGATTGAAATTTTCAGAAAATTAATATAAAATAGGCATTGGGGTTTGATAATTTATAACTAATGAGAAAGTGGGTATATATATAATGGATATTTTACGCAAGAAACAAAAAGATAACAAAAAAATGCTTTCACATGAAGAAATATATAAAATAATGCAATGGCTTCCGGTGCTTGTTGCATCCATATTTTTCATTATTAATCTGATAAAGAAAAATACTGCGGCAATGATTGTAATAGGAATATGTCTCGCAGCACTGGTTGCTATTTTCATAATTACAAAAAAGAAAGACGTATCACTATATAAAAGAGAATTTATCATGTCTGTCTCTTTACCAATACTGGTATTTGTAATCTCACTATTCAGCGGTGCATCTTACAGTGATGATTTCCCATTATTTATTGCGGTTATTGCAATGACAGGTCTTTACCTTGAACCGCAGTTTACCAGAATGCAAATCGTATTAGTGGATGTATTTCTTGTAATTATGTATTTAATTCATCCACAAAAATCCGGCGGTTTATCACAATACATATTATGTGGGGTTTGCTTCACGCTTGCCACTACTTTAATTTATCAGGTTATTAAACGTGGACGTGCATTTATTGAGATGAGTCAGGAAAGTGCCGAACAATCCGGCCGATTACTTGAATCAATCCGAAGCATGGGAAATGAATTACAAATCGACTTTGATTCTTCCGCACAAAAAATCAAATCAGAAACACAAGAACTTCAAAATGCCTCATCAATGATTGCGCAGGGTTCTGGTGAAGTTTCAAAGGATTGTAATATTGTGCAAGGTAGAGTAAAAGAAACGGAAGAACAGATAGCAAGTTTAAATGAAGGCGTAAGACAATTTGAAAACGCACTGGTAGAGAATAGGAATAATGTAGGAGCAATGAATGAACAGGTACATTCTGCAAGCGACATTATCAATGAATCTACCGAAGAGTTTAAAACAATTGAAACACAGATGAAAAATATTGCCGGAATAGCAAAGCAAATTAGTGATATTTCATTTAAGTTAACTATACTCTCGCTTAATGCGTCAGTAGAATCTGCACATGCAGGTACGTCGGGATCAGGATTTGAGGTTATTGCTAACGAAATGAGAGAATTATCTGAAACAAGTACCGGCTTTTCAGAGCAGGTATCCGACGTAGTAAAAGAATTGCTGGAACGTGTAGAAAAAACATCTGAAAAACTAGCAGGAAGTGAAGTAGCATTAACACACTCTGAAGAGAAGATGCATGAACTGGTCAGCAGTTTTGCTAAGCTTAATGAACAATTTACTTTCTTATATGATAATATCGAAAATCAGAACAATAACATTAATCAGATTGATTGTATATTTGAAGAATTAAATAGGAAAGTATCCGATATGTATAGTAGTTCACAGGTAAATCAGAATGCGGTTGATTCCATTGCGGATGCAATGACAGCGTTTAGTGAAAACATAGAAAAGATTGTAAAAAATACCCAGAGTATTTAAAGAAGGAGCAGCGATTAAATCAATCGCTGCTCCTATTATATAGCAATCTTTTCATAAATTACTATAGCCGGATTAATGATACATATTGCACATGGTTGAAAAAACAATACTATGATGACATTTCTGCTGTATTTCTCCTACTCTTTACTGGTTGAGAGCACTAACTATTATTGAATTTGAATAATAGTCAGATGTGCAGAAACCGATCTTGTTCCTCCCGCAAGAGGTGTAATTCCCAACGCAGCCGCATTACCTGCGGGATTTCGTACCGTCAGCATCGAGTTAACCGATGTTGTCGTCACAAGTGCCATACCAATAATCTGGGAGGTACCCGTAGCACGACCTGAGACTGTATACTCTAAATCCTCACCATTTAATGTCAAAATCAACTGTCCGGCTTCAGTTACACTTACCTGGAAAAATATCTGATACGTTCCGATTAGTCCTAAACTAAAGGAGCTGGGACCGGTTCGTACAATATCCGAACCGCTGGTGGGACCGTCCTGCGGAAAACTCACATCCGTACCGGGAGCAACCGAAGCTGCATTATCAGGAGGCATTAGCGCATAAAAATCCGCAAAATTCAACACGCCACCTGCCGGACCCTGAGGACCTGTGGGACCTTGAGGGCCTGTTGCTCCTACAGGGCCTTGGGGACCTACCGGACCTGTGGCACCCGCCGGGCCTTGAGGGCCTGCCGGTCCCTGGGCTCCTGTGGGACCTTGAGGACCTACTGCTCCTGCTTCACCTACAGGACCTTGGGGACCTGCCGGACCTGTGACACCAGACGGACCTTGAGGGCCTGCCGGACCCTGAGCTCCCGTGGGACCTTGCGGACCTACCGGACCTGTTTCTCCAGTAGGTCCCTGCGGACCTACCGGACCTGTTTCTCCAGTGGGACCCTGGGGGCCTACCGGACCTGTGGCACCTACCGGACCTTGAGGACCTATAGGACCTGTTTCTCCTGCGGGACCCTGAGGACCTACCGCTCCTGTTGCACCAGCAGGACCTTGGGGACCTGCCGGACCCGTCGCACCTGCAGGACCTTGGGGACCTACCGGACCTGCTTCTCCTACAGGGCCTTGGGGACCTACCGGGCCTTGCTCGCCTGCAGGGCCTTGAGGACCCTGAGTTCCCGCTTCACCCGCAGGACCTTGGGGGCCTACCGGGCCCGGCTCACCTACAGGACCTTGGGGACCTACCGGGCCTGCTTCTCCCGTTAGACCTTGAGGACCTTGAGGACCTGTGGCACCTACCGGACCCTGAGGGCCTATGGGGCCTGTTTCTCCTACCGGTCCTTGAGGACCTACCGGGCCTGTTTCTCCCGCAGGGCCCTGAGGACCTACCGGACCTGTTTCTCCTACTAGACCTTGAGGACCTCTTGGGCCTGTTTCTCCCGCAGGGCCTTGAGGACCTACCGGACCCTGTACACCAGCTTCTCCTGTTGCCCCTTGAGGACCAGCAGGTCCCTGAGCTCCCATGGGACCGGTCTCTCCTGCAGGGCCCTGAGGACCTATCGGACCTGTAGCTCCGGTTTCACCGGTCGGACCCTGTACACCCATTGGCCCACGCTCTCCAACAGGACCCTGGGGACCCATTGGCCCACGTTCTCCGGCAGGACCTTGAGGACCTCTTGGACCTGTTTCTCCCACCGGACCCTGAGGACCTCTTGGACCTCGCTCTCCAACAGGACCCTGGGGACCGGGAGGACACGTGGTACAACATGAACTATTAGTTCTTTCATCACAACAAGAATCTACCTGATTATTATTGCAACAATCATTATTATAACGACTATTATTGTTGTTGTTGAAAAAATTCATTTTCTACTTTACATTCCTTTTTTTATAATATAATATGTTTTTCTTCATACAAATGACACTCATATTGATCACCATAATAAGATTTTATATTGTACAAATATTTTTCTCCAAACAAATTCCACCGCACAAAAAATAGAGAAAACATTGAATTTATCAGTGTTTTCTCTACTCTCATGCGAATCTCTGATTCACCATGTACTGCTGGTGGCCAGACTTGAATGTTTTTCCGCTCGCAGAATACGCATAAACAGGAGGGTTCAGCGGTTCCTTCGTTTCATTACAAACAAGTTACAAACATTCAAATTTACATATGCTCTGGAAATTTATCACACATTTCTTCCAATGTTTTGAAATCTAATGCTGACATGACATATTTTGCGGAGGTATCATTCTCTATTTTCTGTTTGTAAATCAACTTTGCATTTGCACTAATTTTATCCTGATTCTTACGAATAAAAATCATTTCATTTTGCACCAAATCTTTATATGCTTCATCCGGTTCATCATCAAGTGCATATAACTCTAATTCAGAAGCCGGAACAGGAATCATGTGGCTCAGACGCAAGGTTGCTTTCAGTTCTCTCTCACCTTTTGTATTCTTAACAACTACTCGCATAATCGGCACAATGCTTTTCTTAATTACCATCTTATCCCCTGCAATCTGATAATCCGTCTGTTTAGGTGATGACATGGGGATATAATAATGATATTCGCCAACCTGTAAGACCACGCCTAAATATTTTCGTGTATGTATCCTTGTGTCCATCTTATTTGAATATACGTTAGGAAATTTTTCCCGCAAATATGATATGTACCTATCAGATACACTGTATAACTTAAAATCCTCCATAATTTCCTTTCTTTCGCACTTTTAAAGAAAAAGTAAGGGAGCTTTACAGCTCCCTTTGAGTTTAAAATCTCCCACTATATGGCAGGGACTCTCCCGAGTTTAAAATCTTCCACTATATGGCAGGAACTCTCCCGAAGATAGTTTCCTATCTAAGTATAGTATATGTCACGTCTGATAAAAAATCAATCATATTTCAAAAATTACTGCATTTTTTATATGAAGCCTGCTACCTCTTGACAAGTCTATTTCCCTATGATTTATACACCATTTACTTATCAAATCACACCAATTCTTGATAAGTTACGATAACTTTCATTTTTCTTTACACT
Organism: uncultured Lachnospiraceae bacterium; assembly: GCA_964528145.1. Lineage (GTDB taxonomy): Bacteria > Bacillota > Clostridia > Lachnospirales > Lachnospiraceae > Acetatifactor. The sequence continues at coordinate 4,571 of CAZGSF010000098.1, forward strand.
GCTACAATCTGCATAAAATCAAGGTTCTCTTACATTTCCAAGACCTATTTCTCGTCAACCACTTGGAAGATGTATTACTTTTAATTTACATCCACTCCTACACAGTGTCACTCCTTACGAGCAAGGTTCAAATCAATCATATCTCGTATTGTTATTCTGCCTCCATACTCATCTACCGCAATTTTAATTTCATTTAATAGACTATTCCTTATATTACTCTCCAAGATAATCTTATCACTTTCTATCGCTAATCGTTCTGCATATTCATCAGAAGTATAAATCAAATCTCTATAATATACTTTTGTAGCAATATCAACAAAGCCATATTTTTTTGCTATCTCTGATCTCCTTATGGCATCTTCCGCAGTATATCTGTTCACCTTCTTTGGAACCGTTGCACCAGAAGGATTCGGCATATATCTAAAATATATATATTGAATTTTTTCATACAATTCCTCTTGCCCCTCTATATCATAAAAAGGATGGCTCGCAAATCTTGCAAACGCACCTCCCGGTTTCAATATATTGAACACCTTACTATATCCCTCTTCTTCATCAATCCAATGGAAAGCACTTGCAGAATATACCAAATCAAATGATTTATCAGCGCAGAAATAGGACTGAAATGCTGAATTAATTACTGAAATATTAGAATAACTCCTAAATTTCTTACAAGCTAAGTCTGCAAGGTTTTGCCCCAACTCAATTGCTGTAACATTGCAACCGGTCTCTAATATAGGTTTTGTTGCTTGCCCCGTTCCTATTCCTATTTCAAGTGCACTACTTAAAGACGTTATTTCTTTATATGCCAAAATATCTTCATATAACTCCGGCACATACCCGGGTCTCCATTTATCATATTCTTCTGCAACAGTATCAAATGTACACTCCATTCCCTTTATAGCCATTTAACCTCTCCTCTTTCACTAAAACAGTTTAACATAATTAACCAACCTTACCTAATAGGCTATTCTCCACATACTCATTGTAACAGGCAACCTCTTCAAATTTCTACACGTTTTCCAATAGTCTGTCAACCCTACATGCAATGTCACTGGGCGTGACAGAGAAAGAAGCAGGAGAAAATGCTAACGGAGAAAAGTATAACGGTCACACATGCTTAAATTATGTTGTATGCGGAGAGAAAACTTCAAGAAAGTCTTATGCGGATTCTCCAAATCTAAAGTCATCCGTATGTAAGCTTGATGAATGGGGCAAGTTCTTCTCATTGTCAGGCAGTATCAATGATAAAGATCGGGTAGCAACGATGTTATTTCAAGGTGGTATGCCAATCAATAAACTGTCTGTATTACTTGGACATTCCACAGTTACCATGACTTGGCACTTCATACGTCAGCAGACACCTGATGATGCTGATATTGAACTGATGGAAGCCGTGTTGAACTAAAAAACCCCGTATTTATGCGTTCTACACGTTTCTACACGGTTTTTAAGAGAAAATTTGTTTAAAAAAAATACGGGAAACCCTGTAAAATCAAGGTTTCCCGAACTTTTAAAATACTGCTGGTGGCCGGACTTGAACGCAAGTTTACCGCCCGCAAACCCGCACAGAAAGGAGCTTGCCGGAGTGCTGACTTGGGGTGTGTAAACGGAGTGTAAAAACTCTTACCACTAATTGCGCTGTTTTCTTATAAGCTCTTCTACTAAATCACGTGGATATTTATTTCCCGAATACATAAATGAAGTTTCTTCCGCCGCGTGTAATAAACACATAAAGCTTTCGGTATCATATTTTGCCCAATATCTGCCAGCCATTTCTATCATATCTTCAGCCAAATCATTTGTTTTACTCAGATTGTGACTATTAAACGCCTCAACAAATTGATTAGCCAGACTTACTGCTAATTGGTCTGGTTGCTTTTGCGATGTACTACCGCCAAATAATTTACCAAATAATCCCATAATCGTTTTCCCCCTTACTTTTCTGTATAGTGTTTACATTCTTTCACTTCATCCGGGTCTTCATAAGTTTTATAATACTCACAATACCACTTATATCCATTTCTTTCAGTCGGGTCAGCATACTTACATCCTTTACATTTACAATAATAGTCTCCCATATTGTACCTCCTTTAGTATTTATTATCGTTTTAATTATACGTCTTTACATATTAAATTGCAACGACTTATTAAAGTATTATTAACGCATATATATTCTAGAGGTGATAAAATGATAAATGTTTTAGAACGTATAACTACAATGCGAGAAGCAAGGCACTGGACAGAATATCAGTTAGCAGAAAAATCAGGACTTACGCAATCCACAATTTCTTCATGGTACAGAAAAAATATGTTTCCTACGATACCCTCTTTAATGAAAATATGTGATGCCTTTGATATTTCATTATCACAATTTTTCCTAGATGAAGATAATGAAACAGTATTACTCTCTGATAAGCAACTTACTTTGCTTACAGCTTCTTCCAAATTAACACCGCAACAGTACGATGCTTTACTACATTTTCTACAAACATTATAATTCTACTCATATATAATTAGTAAATAGCACTCGCTTTATAAAAAGTTTATATTTATTGCGCTAAAATGATATTCATATCCCACCGATATCAATATTACACAACAAAATAAAAGGCAGTGCCCTGATACGGCAAGACAATTATGAAGCATACCGCTTCTGATTTGTCTTGCTTTTTTTGTTAGGAAAAGTAACCTTGCA
>CAZGSF010000099.1:0-7219 GCA_964528145.1 uncultured Lachnospiraceae bacterium
AGCTAAGAAAGCTGAACTTCAGAAAGAACTTTTCGAGAAGATTAAAGAAGGCGATGTAGTAGAAGGTACCATCAAGAATGTTACTGATTTCGGTGCATTCATTGACCTTGGCGGTGCAGACGGTCTTCTTCATATTTCAGAAATGTCTTGGGGAAGAGTTGAGAATCCCAAGAAAGTATTCAAAGTTGGCGATACCGTTAATGTTATGATTAAAGAAATCAGCGGAAGCAAAATTGCGCTTTCCATGAAGTTTGATGATCAGAATCCTTGGAAAGATGCAGCTGCTAAATATGCTGTAGGTACAGAAGTAACCGGTAAAGTTGCAAGAATGACAGATTTTGGTGCATTCGTTGAGTTAGAGCCCGGTGTAGATGCATTACTTCATGTTTCACAGATTTCAAAAGAGCATATTGAAAAGCCTGCTGATGTATTAAAGATTGGTGAAGAAGTTACTGCGAAAGTAGTAGATTTCAACGATGAAGATAAGAAAATCAGCTTAAGTGTTAAAGCTTTATTTGCTCCTGAAGAGCCTGCCGCTGAAGAAACAGAAGAAGATGATGCCGATGTTGTATCAGTAGATATCGATGCTGTAATTGCAGCTGAAGCAGAGGCAGAGGCTACAGAAGAATAATTAAGCTAATTGGGGCAGAGGGTCATGGCATACGATTACGAATATTTTAAAAAAGCGATTTTTGATTTAACAAAGGTTGATTTGAACGCTTATAAAGAGAAACAGATGAAACGCCGTATTGATACCTTGATAGCTAAGCATGGTATTGTGGGCTATGATAAGTATGTTCAAGTTCTCAAAACTGATAAAGAAAGATTTGAAGAGTTTGTAACCCATATAACTATTAATGTTTCTGAGTTTTATCGTAATCCTGATCAGTGGGAATTATTTGACAAAGATATTATTCCTGAGCTTATCAGTAAATTCGGGAAAAATTTAAAAATCTGGAGTGCAGCCTGCTCTACAGGTGATGAACCATATTCACTTGTTATGGCTTTATCCAGACATATTCCATTAAATCAAATTAAGATTTACGCTACTGATTTGGACAAGCAGGTTATTCAAAAAGCTAAAATCGGACTTTACGGTGAGAAGAGTGTCGCATCCGTACCGGAGGATTTAAAGAAAAAGTATTTTACCAAGGTTGGACCGTCTTACCAGATTGCGGATGAGATTAAAAGCCGTGTAGAATTTAAAGAACATAATCTGCTTAGGGATGCATATCCTACAGACTATCATTTGATTGTCTGTCGTAATGTATTGATATACTTTACAGAAGAAGCTAAAGAAGAGGTTTTCTGCAAATTCCAGAAATCCCTTACTAACGGAGGTATCCTTTTTATAGGTAGTACAGAACAGATTATTAATCATAGGGATATAGGTTTTGAAAGAAAGAATTCTTTCTACTATGAGAAAAAATAAATTAAAAAAATCTAAATCAATAAATGAGGTGATATCCTAAAGGGTACCACCTCATTTCTACATTAATGGATGTTTAAACATTAGAAATAATATCAGCCGGTCCATATCATATCAAGAAGATGCTGGGCATACTTATTGAAAAGCTTGCGGTCTTTCTTTAACTCATCTGTAACTTCAAAGAAAAAGTCTTTTGATTTGTAATCTCTTTTAAAGAAGGGGCTTACAATAACATCCCACTGGGGAAGATATGTTGAAAATTTTCTTGTGTAACAGGTGCTTGCAGTTGCCTGCATACGATGGTTTTTATCAACAAAGCTTGCTACGGATTTGTGCAATGCAACATCTTCCGTGGGAAGGTAGTAATAGTCCTTGTAATTGGAATAGAAATACTTTAATTCTTCTTCGTAAAGGGGAATCTTGAATAGACCAACCTTACCGTTTGCTGAGAAGTAACAGCCCTCAAAAGATGCTGAAACAGCGCAGGGAAGGGTTGCCGGGAGTACAAGATTCATGATAAGTTCCTGTTTTTTCTGACCGTCTACATTTTTATAATAATTTGCAGAAACTTTTTTTACTTTGACACCGCTGTTAAATAAATCATAATAAGACAATATGGGTAATACTGAAAGCATTCCGCGCATATCATCGGCGTTATGCTGGAGTAACAAACGTATTGATACATCGGTGGGATTGGACACATAATCATGATATATACCGATTAACTCACCGCCGTTAAAAGTGTCTATACGGTTGATTCCCAGGAATTGTTCTAAGGTTTTTTGCTTACAGTTGGGTAAATGTAAAAATAATTTGTATGGGGAAATTCTTTTATATAAATCGATTCCTTCAAATGAGGAAAAATCATTATCCATGCCATATTGCTCACATTTCTGGCATATAAAAGGTAAATCAAAATTGTTGCCGTTAAAATGTATTAAATGAGTATATTTTTGAGCAAATTCAAAGAACGCAATGAGAATTTCTTTCTCTTCTTCGTATTGGTCTGCAAACCATTGTGTAATTACCCAGTTGGTTCCGTTGTACCATGCACATCCGATTAAATACAGGCAGGAACTTTTTGCAGTAAAACCGGTAGTTTCAATATCTATGAACAAAATTTTGTCAAGAGATGCAATTTGCTCTAAAGAATATGATATTTTAAAATTGTTAAGTTCTTCATGTATTACTTTCATAAGGGCTCTCCTTTGAATTTTAACTGTAATAATAATATCATATTTTAGACTAAGTGTGTAAATTTTTTGACAGGATACAAAAATATCAGTGGCTTTTTTTGTCGAATAATAGTATAGTAGTATAGAGTATAATTGATATAATTTTATCAAATAGAAAAAGAATTTAAAAAATAAGTGGGAGGAAAGAAGGACAGCTATGGCTAGATTAACTTTCATGGGTGGTATTCACCCTTATGATGGCAAAGACCTTTCCAAGAACAGGAAGATTAGGGAAGTACTTCCCAAAGGTGATTTGGTGTATCCGCTTTCGCAGCATATCGGTGCACCGGCGGTACCAGTGGTTCAAAAAGGTGACCGTGTATTGGTTGGACAAAAAATTGCGGAGGCTGGCGGCTTTGTGTCAGCGCCTATTTATGCTACCGTTTCGGGAACCGTTAAGGCGATTGAGCCAAGACGGGTTGTTACCGGTGATAATGTCATGAGTATTATCGTTGAGAACGACGGTCAGTATGAAGAGGCAGAACGTTTTCCTGTTAAAGAACTTTCTGAATATACAAAAGAAGAGATAGTTGAGCGTGTAAAGGAAGCAGGCATTGTTGGTATGGGTGGTGCCGGTTTCCCTACATTTATCAAACTTTCTCCCAAGGAACCGGAGAAAATTGATTATTGTATCGTAAACTGTGCAGAGTGTGAGCCTTATCTCACATCTGATTATAGAAGAATGCTTGAGGAACCGGAAAAAGTAATCGGCGGACTTCGCATTATTATGTCTTTGTTTGATAAATCTCATGGTATTCTGGCTATTGAGGATAATAAGCCTGATTGTATTGAACTTTTCAAGGAAATGACTAAGGATGATACCAGTATCAGCGTTAAGGCTTTAAAGACTAAGTATCCTCAGGGTGCTGAACGTCAGATTATATATGCAACTACGGGACGCGCAATAAATTCCTCAATGCTTCCGGCAGATGCAGGCTGTATTGTAGATAACGTGGATACGGTTGTTGCTATTTACCATGCGGTTATGGAAGGCAAGCCGTTGATGGAGCGTATCGTTACAGTAACCGGTGATGCTGTAGTAAAACCCCGCAACTTTAAGGTGCGTATAGGTACCAATTATCACGAATTAATAGAAGAAGCAGGCGGATTCAAGGTTCAGCCGGAGAAGATTATTTCAGGAGGTCCCATGATGGGATTTGGAATATTTGATTTGGATGTTCCTACTACTAAGACAGCGTCTGCGCTGTTGTGTCTTACACATGATGATGTTTCGGCTATGGAGCCTACTGCATGTATCAATTGCGGACGCTGTGTGGAAGTATGTCCGGGCCGTGTTGTGCCGAAACAATTGGCAGATTATGCAGAGAATTATAATGAAGAAGCGTTTCTTGCCAATAATGGTATGGAATGTTGCGAATGCGGATGTTGCAGCTTTGTATGCCCCGCAAAAAGAACATTAACGCAAAGCATCAAATCCATGAGAAAAATGATGCTTGCACAGAAAAAGAAGTAGGAGGAAAGATTCATGAGCGATTTGATGAAGGTATCATCCAATCCCCATATACGTTCCAAATCCACTACCGGTGGAATTATGATGATGGTAATAATTGCGTTACTTCCGGCTACCGGATTTGGTATTTATAATTTCGGCCCCAAGGCATTGGTGTTGATTTTGGCAACTGTCTTAAGTACGGTTCTCACAGAGTTTTTATTTGGACTTATTGTAAAGAAGAATACCATAGGAGATTTTTCTGCAATTGTAACAGGTTTACTGCTTGCCTTGAATCTTCCGGTAAGTGCTCCATGGTGGGTAGGTGTTATCGGTGGTGTATTTGCCATTTTGGTTGTAAAATGTCTCTTTGGTGGTTTGGGACAGAACTTTATGAACCCGGCACTTGCAGCGAGATGTTTTCTTCTTATATCATTTCCGGCAATAATGACTGATTTTAATTGTGATGCTTATTCAGGGGCAACACCTCTTGCGGCATTAAAAGCAGGTGACTCTGTAAATGTTTTGGATATGGTTATCGGACGCACAGCAGGTACTATCGGTGAAACATCAATGATAGCAATAATTATCGGTGCATGTATTCTTTTTATGCTTGATATAATTGATTTCCGCATTCCGGGTACATATATTGTTACTTTTGTAGTATTTATCGGAATTTTCGGAGGTTTCGGATTTGACCCTGCATTTATAGGAGCACATTTGGCAGGCGGCGGACTTATGCTTGGTGCGTTCTTTATGGCAACGGATTATGTTACCAGACCTATTACCAAACGGGGACAGTATGTGTACGGTATTGTATTAGGTCTTCTTACAGGTATTTTCCGTATATTCGGACCTTCAGCAGAAGGTGTGTCATATGCGATTATTATCGGCAACCTCTTAGTACCATTGATTGAAAAATATACAATGCCCAAGGCATTTGGAAAAGGAGGGGAAAGAGCATGAGTGACGAAATAAAAAGTATGCTTCATGATACTTGGATTTTATTTCTGATTACATTGATTTCAGGTATTATTTTGGGAGCTGTATATCAGATTACCAAAGAGCCCATTGCACTCCAGGAAGCAAAAGCCAAGACAGAAGCTTGTAAGGTCGTTTTTGAAGATGCTGACAGTTTTGAGGAACTTAGTGAATATGATCTTGAGGAGGCGACTGCTCATTTTGCCCAGGCAGGATACAGTGCCCAGAGCATGAGTGATGTGGTGCGTGTTGCAAAGGATGCTAACGGAGATAAATTAGGTTATGTTCTTACTGTGACCACATCGGAAGGATATGCTGGTGATATTATCTTTACAATGGGTGTACGCATGGATGGAAGATTAAACGGAATTTCTTTCCTTTCAATTTCAGAAACCCCCGGTCTTGGTATGAAGGCAGAAGAAGTGTTAAGTCCTCAGTTTATGAATAAGAATGTTTCTAAATTTGAATATACCAAGTCAGGCGCAGTTTCTGAAAGTCAGATTGATGCCATAAGTGGTGCAACTGTTACAACCAACGCAATTACTAATGGTGTAAATGCAGGCCTTGAGTATTTCCAAACAGTATTAAAGGAGGGTGAATAGTATGAATAAAGCAGGCGAGAGACTATTTAACGGTCTGTTAAAAGAAAACCCCACCTTTGTACTGATGCTTGGTATGTGTCCTACACTTGCAGTTACTACCTCAGCAATAAACGGTCTTGGCATGGGATTAACCACAATGGTTGTTCTTGCACTAAGTAATGTAATTATTTCATTGCTTCGCAATATTATTCCGGATAAAGTAAGAATTCCGGCATTTATCGTAATTATTGCGTCTTTTGTAACTGTAGTAGAATTGTTTTTGCAGGCATATATTCCGTTTCTTTATGACAGCCTTGGAATATATATTCCGTTGATTGTTGTTAACTGTATAATTTTAGGCCGTGCGGAAGCGTATGCTTCAAAGAATCCTGTTATTCCCTCTTTCTTCGACGGAGTGGGAATGGGACTTGGATTTTCTTTTGCATTGACATGTATTGGTGCGGTACGTGAGATTCTTGGTTCTGGTAAGGTGTTTGATGTTCAGATTATGCCTGACTCATTCCAACCGGTGGGAATCTTTGTTTTGGCTCCCGGAGCGTTCTTTGTACTTGCGGCATTGACAGCGCTTCAAAATGTAACTAAATTGAATCGTGAGAAGGCCGGTAAAGATGCAAGCAAGATTCAGTCAGGGTGCAGCGAAGATTGTATGAATTGCAGTGACAGCGGATGCAGTAAGCGTTTTTATGATACGGAAGCTTCTGATAAAACAAAGGAGACTTCGGATAGTAACGAACAGAATAAAGACGGTGAGTTAGAGTATATTGATATAAGTGGAAAGGAGGACAAATAAATGGAACAGGTTAAAGATTTATTAGTTATATTGATTAGTTCTTCATTGATTAGTAATGTTGTCTTAAGCCAGTTTTTAGGATTGTGTCCCTTTCTAGGTGTATCAAAGAAGACTAATACAGCAGCCGGAATGGGTGTAGCCGTAATATTTGTTATTACCCTTGCAAGTGCAGTATCCGGTGTGATTTATAAGTACGTACTTGAAAAATTAGGTATTACATACCTTCAGACAATTGTATTTATTCTTGTAATTGCAGCATTGGTTCAGTTTGTAGAGATGTTTTTAAAGAAATTTATGCCTGCACTGTATCAGGCATTGGGCGTGTATCTGCCGCTTATTACTACAAACTGTGCGGTACTTGGTGTGGCACTTACAAATGTACAGAAAAACTACGGTATTCTTACAGGTATTGTAAATGGATTTGCTACAGCATTAGGATTCACCATTTCCATTATTATCCTTGCAGGAATCCGCGAAAAGATGGAATACAACGATATCCCGGCACCATTTAAGGGTATGCCTATTGTGCTTTTGACAGCAGGATTAATGGCAATAGCCTTTTGTGGATTTTCCGGTTTGTTATAGGAGGTGGCTGTGATGGAATTATTATTAGGTGTAGTTAAGGCTGCCGGTATGGTTGGATTTGTCGGATTGTTTATAGGCGCATTTTTGGGAATTGCAGCTATAAAGTTTAAAGTTAAAGTAGATGAAAAAGAAGAAGCAGTGCTGGGA
>CAZGSF010000100.1:0-7212 GCA_964528145.1 uncultured Lachnospiraceae bacterium
TGCTTGAAACAAAGATTGCAAAACCGGATAAAAAGGTATTTAAGCTGCAGTTCACAGTTGGAGAGTTTGATATGGTTGTCTTTGACCGGAAAACACTTACTTGCCAGATTTATGAAGTAAAGTACAGTAAGGAACAGGTTCTGGAGCAGTATCGTCATATTACAAACGAAGAAAAGTGTGCAATGACAAGTCATAGGTATGGTGATATTACAGGACGATATGTGATTTACCGAGGAGATAGTACAGAGGTTGATGGTGTTCGGTATTTGAATGTAGAGGAATACTTGAAATCGTTGTAGAGATTTAGATAAAATCCGTAAAAAGCTTAGAATTACGGACGGATTTTGAAAGGTGCAAGGACAGATTTATGAACATACAGATATTTGGCACGAAAAAATGTAATGACACAAAGAAAGCCCAGCGCTACTTTAAAGAGCGTGGCATTAAGTTTCAGTTCATTGACATGAGTGAAAAAGAAATCAGCAAGGGTGAATTCCGTAGCGTTTGCCAGGCGGTAGGGGGAATTAACGCAATGATAAATGAAGATTGTAAGGATAAGGATGCACTGGCACTTGTTAAGTATATTTCAGAGGATGAGCGGGAAGAGAAACTTTTGGCAAATCAGCAGGTGATAAAAACTCCGATTGTTAGAAATGGAAAGCTGGCAACAGTGGGGTATGCACCTGATGTTTGGAAGGGATGGAGAATGCAATGAAAAAGAAATACAAAATATCATTCAACGCCCCGGTAGTATTGTGCTTTGTTTTTGCCTGTTGTCTGGCAACTTTACTGGGGATGATTTCAGGTGGGTATATAACAAGACTTTTATTTATGACATATCATTCGGGGCTGTCTAATCCCATGACATATGTGCGATTTTTGACCCATGTATTTGGGCATGTCGGATGGGGGCATTTTTTCGGGAATGTTTCTTATTTGTTGCTGCTTGGTCCTTTGTTAGAGGAAAAATACGGACATAAATCAATAGCGGTGATAATAGCGATTACAGCAATTGTTACCGGCATAATTAATTATGTTTTCTTTCCCAATGTGGGCTTGTGCGGAGCAAGCGGTGTGGTATTTGCATTTATTTTGCTGTCGTCATTCACTGAATTTAAGGAGGGAGAGATACCACTGACTTTTATTTTGGTGGCGGTTATTTTTATCGGACAGCAGGTGGTCGAGGGCATTACATTACGCGATAATATTTCAAACATGGGTCATATTGTGGGTGGATTAATTGGTGGCATATTAGGATATGCAATGAATAAGAGGAAAAAAGTGTAGTGCTGCCTGAATTACCATAAGCGTTTTTGTAGACAAGATTTGAATAATTGGATATTATAGTTACAGATATATTTTATGGAACTTGGAGGAGAAAAATATGGCTTGGTATGATGAGGCGGTATTTTATCATATTTATCCGTTGGGGCTTACAGGAGCACCAAAACAGAATTCTTATGAGGAACCGGTATCACGGTTAAATACAGTACTTCCCTGGATTTCCCACATTAAAGAAATTGGGTGTAATGCAATTTATATAGGGCCGCTTTTTGAATCTGTAGGACATGGCTATGAGACAACAGATTATAAAAAACTGGACAGCAGGCTTGGAACTAACGGGGATTTGACTAATTTCGTGGCAGAATGTCACAAGCAGGGAATCAGAGTTATTCTGGACGGTGTGTTTAACCATACAGGCCGTGATTTCTTTGCATTTCAGGATATTAAAAATAATAGAGAAAATTCGCAGTATAAAGACTGGTACTGTAATGTGAATTTCGGCGGAAATAATTCGTATAACGATGGATTTTCTTATGAAAACTGGGGTGGTTATGACCTGTTGGCGAAATTGAACCAGCATAATCCGGCAGTCAGGGATTACATTTGTGATGTAATCCGTTTCTGGGTGAGCGAATTTGATATTGATGGAATACGTCTGGATGCTGCGGATGTTATGGATTTTGAATATATGAAGGCGCTTCGTCTTGTGGCAAATGAAGTGAAAGAGGATTTCTGGCTTATGGGAGAAGTTATTCATGGAAATTATTCACGCTGGGCAAATGAAGGAACTCTTCATTCCGTGACTAACTATATGCTTCACAAAGCATTATATTCCGGCCATAATGACCACAACTATTTTGAAGTGGCTCATACCATCAAATATGTCACTGACATGATTGGAAATGATTTGAATCTTTATACTTTTGTAGACAATCATGATGTGGAACGCATTTATACAAAACTGCAAAATAAGGATCACTTCGTGCCGGTGCATGTAATGCTCTATACATTACCGGGGATTCCGGCGCTTTATTATGGTTCGGAATTTGGTATTGAAGGACGTAAGGAGAAGCATTCTGATGATTCTTTAAGACCTGCATTAAATTATGAAGATTATAAGGATGCTGTTAAGACAAATCCCTGCACAAAGCTTATTGCGGCTCTTGGCAAAATACGCCAGAATACACCGGCGTTATGTTATGGTGCTTATAAAGAATTACAGCTTCAGAATACACATTTCGCTTATGCAAGAATTTTGGATGGCAAATCAGTAATTACCACGGTGAACAACGCAGATAATGATGTTTGCATGGAACTGCAGGCAGGAGAATCTGCGGAATATATTGGCGCATTAACCGGTGAAAAAGCAGCCGCAAATGGCGGACGCATTCAGGTGAAAGTGCCTGCGAACAGTGGCGAGATCTGGATTCCGGCAGAATTATGCAAAGAAAGTTTTGCTCCGGTTAAAACTGTGAAAATTAAAAAAACACCTGAACCTAACGTACAGCCTGCAAAGGTAGAGGAGCCCAAAGTTGAAGTGAAGGCGGAGCCTGAAGAGAAGCCAGAGCCTAAAGTGAAGGCGGAGCCGCAGCCTGAGGTAAAAGCCGAGCAGCAGGAGGCGAAACCCGAGGTGAAATTAGAGCCTGCGCCCAAGGCGGAATCTGTAAAGGTATTTGCACCCAACAAATCTTATGAAGAAATGTCCGTAGAAGAACTTCAGGAAGCGATTCTTGAAAAAATGAGGCATAACGGGCCGGTGACAGAATATATGCTTGGAACCGTGCGAGAGAATACACATCATGATTCATTGGTAAATTGGGTGAAAAGCTTTAGATAGATAAATTTATGAATATAAATCCCCGCTCTTATGCGTTATGAGCCTGGAATGCAGGATACATAACGCATAAGAGCGGGGATTTGAACAAGCCAAACTTTAGGTCTATACAGAAGAATTTTCTTTCAGGATACCTTTTCAAGCAAGATTTTGTATGAAAGTGTGTCTTTTTAGGTCTATGCGGAAAAATTATCTCCCGCGGCTCCATTATATGTCATAAAATGGTACCTGAGAGCAGAAAAAATTTCTATAGAGAAAAATCCAAGCTTAATCATTGTATTAATCCGAATCCTTATATGGCGGCAATAATTCACAATTTATAATATCCACTCATTTTCCCATATTGATGACATTTCCCGATGCGGAAGTGCTTTAGATAACAGGGCTGGAACACTCTAATCACACAGGAGGGTTACATGGCATTTAGAATTATACGGCATGACATAACGAAGGTAAAAGCGGATGCTATTGTTAATACGGCGAATCCTAAGGCTGCCATTGGGACCGGTGTGGACTTTGCTATATATGAGGCGGCAGGGGCGGAAAGACTTTTGCCTGCGCGAAAAGAAATAGGACATTTGGAAATAGGCGAAGTGGGTATTACACCGGCCTTTGATCTGGATGCAAAATATATTATTCATTCCAGCGGTCCGTACTGGATTGACGGTTTGCACGGGGAAGAACAGCTTCTGCGCCGGTGTTATGATAAGGCGTTGGAGCTTGCATATAAGTATGAGTGTAAGTCAATTGCTTTTCCGCTTATGTCCACAGGTTCCTATGGTTTTTCAAAAGAATTGGGGCTACGGATTGCCCTTGAAGCCTTTAATGCTTTTCTTTTAGAGCACGATATGGAAATTATTCTGGTTGTTTTCGGGGAAAGTGCATTAAGGCTGTCCGGTAAAATATTTGATGATGTAAGGGAATATGTGGACAATTCTTATGTGAATCACAAATTGCAGAAGGAGTATTGCCACTACAGGATTTCTAAATATGAAAGAAGGGATGATTGTTGTACGGCAACTTTGTCCCGGGAGCTGCATGAAGAAAATACGGCTTACATGGTTGCAACAAGCCCCTTATGTCAGCAATCGGATTTTTACATGCCGGAAGAAGAGGGTTCTTTTGGCGAGTACTTACAGCAATTAATTAATAAAAAGGGAATGAAGAATTCGGAGGTTTATGCGGCGGCGAATTTAACAAAACAGTATTTTTCCAAACTTATAAAAGGAAAGGTCACGCCCTCAAAAACTAAGATTTTATCATTGGCAATTGCCCTTCATCTGAACATGGATGAAACAATAGATTTTCTTAGGATGAGCGGTTATGCATTCTCACCGTTTTCAAAGGTGGATAAAATTTTTGAGTATTTTATAAGCAAAAAAATATATGATATTTATCAAATTGACATAGTATTGTTCGATTATGGATTGCCAACGTTGGCAAATGAATAAAATTTTGGAGGTCGCCTGTGAGGTGACCTTTTATTTTTTGTAAGGTGGTATCCTTGGTTCATAAGAAAATTCGCTGCAGGGAAGCTTTTATAACAGTAAATTATGAACTTGTTTGGAGGATATCAGCATGAGAAAAGGACTAACGGAGATAGTATTTATTTTGGACAGAAGCGGTTCCATGAGTGGTCTGGAGGCAGATACAATCGGTGGTTTTAATTCAATGATTGCCAAGCAGAAGAAAGAAGAGGGCGAGGCGTATGTTTCAACGGTGCTATTTGATGACAAGAGCGAGGTTATTCACGACAGGGTGCCTATGGACAAGGTGCCGGTTATGACAGAAGAAGAGTATTTTGTAAGAGGGTGTACGGCACTTTTAGATGCAGTGGGCGGAGCGATACACCATATTGCAAATGTACATAAATACTCCAGGGAGGAAGACAGACCGGAAAAAACGCTGTTTGTTATTACAACAGACGGAATGGAGAATGCAAGCAGACGTTATTCTTATGAAAAAGTGCGGTCAATGATAAATAAAGAGCAGGAAAAATACGGTTGGGAATTTATTTTCATAGGAGCCAATATTGATGCTGTCGGTGAGGCTAAAAGGTTTGGAATCAGGGAAAACCGTGCAGTTAATTACGTGCATGATGAAATCGGAACACAGAACTTATACCGTTCCGTAAGTAAGGCGGTGTGTGCCATGAGGATGGCAGATGCCAAAGCGGTAGCCGGCGTAATTGATAATTGTGAGTGGGATGAAGATATAAGTAGTGATTATCTTAGACGCGGCAGTAAAAAAGGAAAATTCTTAAAATAAGTAAGATAGTAAAAAGTCGAAGAGAGCGTAACGTTTTGATATGCTCTCTTTTATTTAGAATTGTTGTGAAAATTTATAAAAATTAGACAAAATACGTGGGGAAGAGATTGAAAATATTGTTATATTGTACTATAATTATCGTTAAATATAGTTTTTGTTCGAAAAATGAAAACAAAGGAGATTAACTATGAAAACTAACAAAGGAAGTCGTGTGTTGGCATTACTTATTGCTTTCGCCATGGTATTTACTACCTTGGGGAGTTCGGGAATGACCACATATGCGGCAGAAACATATTATGACCAAATGGTTATGGAAGAAACGGTGAGTGGAGCCGAAAGCGGCTCTGTAAGCGACAATGAAACAGGGTCGGCAAGTGACAATGAAGCAGGAACCGTAACAGGGAATAATCCTACACCTGAAATTCCAACCGTAACTCCAAATGATGGCGAACAGGAACCGTCCCAGCCGGATGATGGAGGAAATGGTGAAGGAGGGGAAGACCCTGCACCCCAGGAGCCCTATTACGGAAATTTATATGATGACGATTCGCACCTGGAAATTCTTGATTATGAGATGGAAGAATTTTCTGATGAAGCGTTGTTAAATATTATTGAGTATTACAAGACAAACAATGTAAGATTTGATTCTTTCAGCATTAGATATCCATATGTGGAGGGAAATCCACAGGGTAGTGTTTCCATGGAAGTGTGGAATGGATTGTGTGATTTGATGGATAGTGAGTATGGCACTATCTCGCTGATGTTCATTGAAGAACCTGATGATGGTACTTGGTACAACAGATCAAGAAGCTGGATTTGTTATCAACCTACCTATACGGACAAAGATGTAGAATTTAATCTGATCTGGAGTATAAAAGGAACCGGAGAGGGCCTTGGTCTTACATTTGCCAACACAGATTTTCCGGCAGATGTAATTGAGGCTCAAATGTATTATGAATTATCTTCTGCGACCTGTGAGCCTGTGAGGGTTGCCTTTGCAGAAGGTAATCAGGCTGTTTTGACTCTTAATGGTCAGATGATAAAGGATTGCTGGATTGAAATTAATAAGCAAGAAGGCAACCGAGTTGATTTTAGAATCAATGATGTTAACGACCTTACAGCTAATGTTGAATATGTATTAAATACCAAGGAATATACCGGACTGGTTTCGCCCAATAACAATTGTCCCGGTTATTATAAACTTGAAATTGAGATGCAAAAGGAAGACGGTACATATTATTCGGATGCTGAACTGCTTGAAATGCTTGAGTGGCACGCTGAAGCATATGGAAATATATTCACAGATATTGCATTTAATGAGTCAGTTGCAGAAGGAACTAACACTAAAACGGTATCAGGCAATCTTGTCAATGCGGCAAGAAATATTATGCATGTTAATCCGGAGAATAGTTCTTGGCTTAGCTTTAGTTCGTACAATGTATTTGATTTAATGTTATATAACCCGGGAGAGACTCCCATACCTGATGAAGTTGCAACAATTTCGTATAATTTGGATGTAGTGGATGGTGAAGTGCAGTTTTCATTTGAAGCACCTTATTATGATGCCGCGCAGGTTAGGCTTCGAATGAAATTTGAAAAAGGCACCGAAATGGCTACAGCATTGGAAGAAGCATTGGGAAGTGTTCAGGGTTATTCATACTTCTGGGTAGGTAATCAGAATGTAAAGTATTATAATGATAGTACTGAAATTATGCTGGATTTTCTTGATGTGGCTGATTTGGAGCGAGGACAGGTATACACTTTAAGTACAACCGGCGGTGCAAGTTCAGAACAGGTTGAAGGTGCACCCGGTACCATTTATGATG
>CAZGSF010000101.1:0-7210 GCA_964528145.1 uncultured Lachnospiraceae bacterium
GTTGTCGCGGCGTTCGCCGTATTGTCCACTGTCTAAATATGCTCTTACGTGTGCATGCACCCGACGGTTGTTACTTATGTAGCCGGAAAATGCAAATGAATATGTTGTAAAAGAAATAGGGAAGCCTTGAATTTTCAGGCTTCCCTAATATTTAACAGCGGAGTCGGAGGGATTCGAACCCTCGTGCCCCGGAGGGCTAACGCATTTCGAGTGCGCCCCGTTATGACCACTTCGATACGACTCCATATATTGCATTACTCATTTTAAAATAAATTTCTATCATTGGCAAGAGGCAATTCATGTAATTTGTTTACGTGTAATTGTTTAAAGTAATATTTTGGAGTTTTACTTGTTTAGACTCTTTAAATCATATATAATAAGACTATCTGTTAAAGAGTACTATCTGATAACAGGAAGTTCATAAGGGACATAAGGAGGGACATACCATGATTAGAGTTGGAATGTTAACAAGCGGCGGAGATTGTCAGGCACTTAATGCAGCTATGCGCGGAGTTGGAAAGACCCTGTTCCAAAGCGGCGAAGAAGTTGAAATGTATGGATTTTTAAACGGCTACAAGGGACTTATTTACGGTGATTTCAGAATGCTCACTAATTCTGACTTCTCAGGTATCCTGACACAGGGAGGAACCATCTTGGGTACTTCCAGAACACCCTTTAAACAGATTCATGAACCCGATGAAAAAGGTAATGATAAAGTAGAATGCATGAAGCATACTTATTATAAACTCAAACTGGATTGTCTGGTTATATTGGGTGGTAACGGTACCCATAAGACTGCTAATCTTTTACGTGAAGAGGGATTAAATGTTATTACTCTTCCCAAAACCATTGATAACGATTTGTGGGGAACTGATATGACCTTTGGTTTCCAGAGTGCGGTTAATATAGCAACAGAGTGTATTGATAATATTCACACTACCGCATCCTCCCATGGACGTGTATTTATTGTGGAGATTATGGGACATAAGGTGGGGTATCTTACATTGAATGCCGGTATGGCAGGCGGTGCGGATATTATCCTGATTCCTGAGATTCCCTATGATATAGATAAAGTTATTGAGAAAATAGAAGAGAGAAGTAAGAACGGAAGCCGTTTTACCATTCTTGCGGTTGCAGAGGGTGCTATTTCCAAAGAAGATGCACAGCTTAGCAAAAAAGAATATAAAGAGAAGATGAAGAAATATGAGTTCCCGTCCGTGTCATATGAAATTGCAGCACGTATTCAGGAGAAGACCGGACAGGAAGTACGTGTAACTGTTCCGGGGCACACCCAGCGAGGCGGAACTCCTTGTCCTTACGACAGAGTATTTGCAAGCCGTCTCGGTTCAGAAGCAGGTAAGCTGATTTTAAAGGGTGAATATGGATTCATGGTTGGTTATAAAAATCGTGAAATAGTGAAGGTTCCCCTTGAAGATGTTGCAGGCAAACTCAAAATGGTGGACCCCGAGGCAACAATTGTTGAAGAAGCTAAGATGCTTGGTATTTGCTTCGGTGATTAATTATAAGCGGTAATATCCGGTAAGAATTAGGAAGGAAGTAGAGGTATGTCTTATACAGCCCTTTACAGAAAGTTCCGTCCCGATAATTTCAGTGATGTAAAGGGACAGGATCATATAGTAACAACACTTAAAAATCAAATAAAGGCTAACAGGATAGGGCATGCTTACCTTTTTACCGGTACAAGAGGAACCGGTAAGACCACTATTGCAAAGATATTTGCACGTACTGTTAATTGTGAGAACCCCAAAGACGGCAATCCTTGTGGGGAATGCAGAACCTGTAAGGCGATAGCATCCGGAAGCAGTATGAATGTTATTGAGATTGATGCAGCTTCAAATAATGGTGTTGATAATATCCGTGAAATTGTAGACGAGGTATCTTATTCACCGGCGGAAGGTAAATATAAAGTTTACATTATTGATGAAGTTCACATGCTTTCGATCGGTGCGTTTAATGCGCTGCTTAAGACCTTGGAAGAACCACCGTCATATGTAATATTTATATTGGCGACTACTGAGGTTCATAAAATACCCATTACTATTTTATCCCGTTGCCAAAGGTATGATTTTAAAAGAATAAGCATAGATACAATAGCAGACCGTCTGCATGAGTTGATGGAGCAGGAGCAGGTTGATGTGGAAGAAAAGGCTGTCAGATATATAGCAAAGACAGCAGATGGTTCACTGCGTGATGCACTAAGTCTTCTGGACCAGTGTATTGCATTCCACATGGGACAGCAGCTCACATATGATAAAGTTTTGGATGTGCTTGGTGCGGTAGATACCGGTGTGTTCAGTCGTCTGCTGCGGTGCATAATGGACAGGGATGTTTTAGGCTGTATTGAACTTCTTGAAGAAATCGTAATGCAGGGACGCGAACTGACCCAGTTTGTAACGGATTTTACATGGTATCTGCGTAACTTGATGCTGGTAAAATCTTCGGATAATATTGAGGATATTATAGATGTGTCAACGGATAATCTTATACGCCTGAAGGAAGAAGCGCAGATGGCGGATATGGAAATAATTATGCGTTATATCCGTATTTTTTCGGAATTGTCCGGGCAGATAAAATATGCATCACAGAAGCGTATTCTTATAGAGATGACATTGATTAAAATATGCAAGCCTGCTATGGAAACCACTCAGGATGCCATCTTGGATAGAATTAGGGAAGTAGAAGATAAACTTGAGAACGGTGTGGCACTGATGCCGACAGCAGGAGTGGGCATGCAACAGGGATTTGATGGCAGTAATCAGGGCGCGGCAACAGCACCTAAAGTACGGCCGCAGTTACCTAAGGCGGTACCGGAAGATATAAAAGAAATAGTTGCAAAGTGGCCTTCTATTGCAGGAAGTGCAACAAGCCCCATGAAAATATATTTGAAATCTGCAAAGCTTAGTCTTGGAGGAGATAATAGGCTGTTGATTGTTCTGGAAGACGGAATTGCTACAGATTATTTTCTTAAACATCCCGAGAACAAAGAACAATTGGAACGTCTGCTGGCAGATTTTGCGGGCAAGGAAATTGAAGCGACCATCCAGCCGGTGGGAAACGAGAGAGAATTTGAACAAAATTATGTTGATTTATCCAGTATTATTAACATGGAAATAGAAGAAGAAAATTTTTAGGAGGATTTATAATAATGGCAAAAAGAGGTGGATTTCCGGGAGGCGCTATTCCGGGTAATATGAATAATCTGATGAAGCAGGCTCAGAGAATGCAGCGTCAGATGGAAGAAGGCCAGAAGGAGATGGAAACAAAAGAATTCTCTGCAAAGGCAGGTGGCGGTGCGGTTGAAGTAGTTGTAACCGGCAAAAAAGAAGTTGTGAAAGTTGTGCTTGCAGAGGATGTTGTTGATCCGGATGATATAGAAATGCTTCAGGATTTAATTGTAGCGGCAACAAACGAAGCGCTCAGACAGGCAGATGAGGCGAATGCGGCATTAATGAATAAGATGACCGGCGGATTGGGAGGAGGCTTTCCGTTCTAATGGACTTGTACAGCGGACATATAAATCGATTGATTGATGAGCTTGCCGGACTTCCGGGAATTGGCTCAAAGTCAGCACAGCGTCTCGCATTTCATCTTATTAATATGCCAAAGGATAAGGTTAAACGTTTGGCGAATACCATACTTGATGCCAAGGAGAATGTGCGCTATTGTACAGAGTGCTGTACACTTACCGACAGAGAGGTTTGTCCTATTTGCGCCAATAGCAAAAGGGACCACAGAACTATCATGGTGGTAGAGAATACAAGAGACCTGGCGGCGTATGAAAAAACAGGTAAATTCGAGGGTGTGTATCATGTGCTGCATGGAGCAATATCTCCCATGCTCGGGATAGGTCCCGGTGATATAAGGCTCAAAGAATTAATGACCCGCCTGCAGGGAGACGTAGACGAAGTTATAATCGCTACGAATTCCAGCCTTGAGGGAGAAACTACGGCGATGTATATAAGTAAGATGATTAAGCCAACGGGTATTAAGGTTACGCGAATTGCCAGCGGTGTTCCGGTGGGCGGCGACTTAGAGTACATTGATGAAGTGACCTTGCTTAGGGCTCTTGAAGGTAGAATTGAATTGTAAAATAAAAGACTGCATGTGCAGTCTTTTTTTGCGTATATATAAAAATATTTGCGCGAGGAATAAAAATACGCACCCGACAAAATCTGATAAAAAACATTTGTTTCGTTAGTTATACTGATAGGCAAATATTTAAAAGTCTGCGGAGGTGTGAACAAATGGAGATTCCTAAAAATACAACACAGATGGGGGAAGTGAGAGGCAATTATAAAATATTTATAGAAGATTATGTTATATCTTATATAAAGCAATTATGCAGAAATGAACCGGACAGCAGAAAAAGGATAGCGCTTTACGGTGTGACACGTACAGAAAAGGAACAACAGTATTTCTTTATATATGGGGGGAGTCAGATACCCATTCATGGCAAAAATGATTATTTCATGACAAGTTATGATTATGAAGAAATGGTATGGACCGGCGAAAAGTATTTTGATGCATATGTTTCATTAGGGTTTGTAAACGTTGAAGATGAATTGCCTGAAGGTGTATTTTTGTTTTGGGGCGGTAAACAAATATATGTGCAGGGTTATCACATATTTTATGAAAAAAATGACAGTATGCTGGCATTTATGATAAATAATCAAGAAACCATGCAGGGTCAACAAAACGTTGAAGAAAATGTAATTGAAGAAGCGTACGAGGAAGCCGAATATATAAATGAACCTGTGGTAATGGAAAAAAGACAGTATGCAAAAGAAAAAAATAGTGATGAAGAAATTAAATTATTCGGCGTGGTAAAATCAGTGGCAGCAGCACTTTTGATAGTATTGTGTGTAACTGCCATATCTACAATAAACGGTTTAGGTAAAATTGAGAATACGCAGAATTTTTTTCAAAAAGCATTTCACGCAATGAAAGAGAAAAAAATACCGGATAAGGAAGAAGTGTTACCTGCAAGTATAGAAGTTGAAATCCCGGGGGTTTCTTCCAATGAAACCGTATCGGGCGGGGATAAATTTTAAGACGTACAAAAAATTATATTACCGTAACGGATTTTGTGATACAATAAAAAAAGTTAGTATTATTTTATAAAAGGAATACATCAGAAAATATGTCAAATGTAAGATCTTATTTGAAAGAAAAAGAAAAAAGAAATCAAAATAACAGAGAAGATTTTTCAGAACGTATCCGTAAACATCGCATGTCAATTTTTTACAGGGTGGCACTTGTGGTTTTGCTGTTTGCGGCAATAGGTTTGGTTTTTTATGTACAATACAGGGACAAGGTATATACACAGATGGTTTCGATATCTTCCGGTTCCAGACAGGCTGTTGTAGGTGCCAAGGATATCGGCTTGGGAGCCAATCTTGTTACATACAGTAATGATGGTATATCGTGCATTGATTCAAATGGCAATGCACTGTGGAATCAAACATACGAAATGCAGAATCCTATTGTTGCAACTTGTAAAAATGTACTTGCAATTGCAGATTATAACGGAAGAAAAATCTATGTAATGGACAGTGAGAAGAAGTTGGGTGAGATAACCACCAATCTTCCGGTGCGGAATTTATGTGTTGCGGCAAATGGTGTTGTAATGACTGTACAGGAGGAGTCAAGAGTTTCCTGGATATACATATATGATTCACAGGGAAAAGAACTTGTATATTTTAGAACTACCATGAGTGATACAGGTTATCCGACTGCCATTAGCTTGTCCGATAATGCCCAATTGGCAGGTGTTGCATATACATATATAGAAAGTGGTGTGTTACAGACACGAGTTGCTTTCTACAATTTTGGAGCTGTGGGAGAGAATCAGATAGATAATCTGGTGAGCGGATATAACTACACAGACACTTTGGTACCGTATCTTCACTTTATGAATCAGGATACTGCATTTGCCCTTGCGGATAACAGAATAATGATTTACAAAGGAACTCAGGTACCTGAGACAAAGATGGAACGATTATTGGATGAAGAAGTTCAGGCAGTATACAACAGTGACAGGTATATCGGACTGGTTTTTGTAAATAGGGACGGGGACAGCGCATATAAACTTAAAGTACTAGATGTAAAGAATGAAGAGATTGGAAAAGAAGTGATATCCATTCCGTTTGATTTTGATAGTATAAGCGATGCCGGAATTTTGTTCAATGAAGATTTGATTACTATATATAATGAAAAAGAATGTTTGATTTATAATATTTCCGGTAATCAGAAATATGAAGGCGCTTTTGAAAAAACTGTAAGGACAATGATTCCTACAGACAGAACTTTCAGATATGTACTTGCGCATGCTGATTCGGTAGATGTTGTGGAATTGAAGTAAAGCATTTGAAAAGAGAGGAAAACAGATGAATCTGTTATTGCTTATAGTTGCGGTTGTATTAATATGGAGAGTTATCGAAGGTTTCAGAATTGGTATGGTTAAAGAGATTATATCTCTTGTTTCATTAATCGTAATGTCTGCGAGTGTTGTTTTGCTGGGCGTGGCGTTGGGAAGTTATACTGATAAAGATATGGTAAGTATGGTGATTGCCATTGTGCTTTTTTTGATTCTTTGCATTGCACATAAGTTAATCAACGTAATTTTCTTTTCTGCAAAACTGATTTCAAAACTTCCGGTTGCCCACGGAATGGACAGATTACTGGGCGGTGTTGTGGGCGTTTGTGAAACCGTTATCATAACCTGGGTTATATTTTCCCTTGTAATGACATTTGGATTTGGCATTTTAGGTGAGCAAATACTGCTCTATATTAAAGAAAGTGTGATTCTTAGTTTTCTTTATGAAAATAATTATCTTGCATATGGTGTAAGTTTATTAAACGAAAAAATATCACTGATTCCTATCGATTTAAGCAATATTACAAGCGCACCGGAGGGTGTAAAAAATATATTTGAAAACTATTAGAAAAAACATTTCAAAAAAAATAAAAAAACTTTAAAAAAATTAGTTGACACTCTAAAACTTTTTTGATATTATGTGAAAGTCGCACGTTGCAAATGAAAAAAACGTCGATGAAGTAACAAACCAGAACCTTGACAAATAAACAGCAATGCAACCCTGAAAATTCTTAAAGAATTATTCAGAACAGGTCTTGAAAACAAGACCAACCCAAAGACAGTAAATGTCAACGGAAACAAACGAAGCAGACT